>CAUUCX010000115.1:0-3782 GCA_963543615.1 uncultured Eubacteriales bacterium
CTATGCCGAACCGAATAAATTTATAGTGGATGACAGCTTGAACATAAGCTTTCAAAAAGACAGATTCCTGTATCATGATGTAACAAGCATTTATCGTCCGAAAAGCGATAGCGGCGGCGGCTCATCCACACACACCTCATCCTCCGGCGGAACACATGGCGGCGGGGGCGGCAAATTTTAATCAGTAAAAAAATAAAACACTTCTATGCCCCTGTTTAGGGGGTGACAAAGGGGGTATAGAAGTGTTAGCACTCAATGAAGGAGAGTGCTAACAAAGGGAAAGGAGGTGCTGCAACGGTGGACTTGAATCTGAGGAAAATGCGGATATTGCAGGCAATTATAGATGATTTTATCGATCATGCCGAGCCGGTAGGTTCTCGCACTCTGTCAAAACGCTATAATATGGGCATCAGTCCCGCGACCATCCGAAACGAGATGTCGGATCTTGAGGATATGGGATTCCTCACACATCCTCATGCATCAGCAGGGCGAGTTCCATCTGAAAAAGCATATCGCCTGTATGTAGATGATCTCATGAAGAGATATGAAATCTCCGAAGAAGAAAAGCGCATGATAAGTGAGCGCTTCGCGCGTACAGCGGTGGAATTCGACAACACAATAAAACATGCGGCGAATCTCTTATCGGAACTCACAAAATTGACCTCATTCGCGCTCACTCCGATGACGGATGAAGAAGCATATGAATATCTGTATATGGATGGCTTTGCCAATATCTTCGCCTTTCCGGAATACAATGATATCGAAAAAGCCAGAACTTTCATGCAGATGCTCGATAATGAAGTCGCACTCAAGGATTTGCTCAACAATCGCGACAGCGGTGTGATAGTAACGATAGGCGATGAAAACGATGAAATCGCGTTACAGGATTGCACCCTTATCACCGCGACCTATACTGTCAATGGCAAAACGCTGGGCAAGATGGGCGTGGTAGGTCCTATGCGAATGCGATATGATGAAGTCATTTCAATAATAGAATACGTTACCGACAGCCTGAACAGGGCGCTCAATATGAGATTGTATGAAGATGCGGAAAAGGATAAATAGCATGGAAAAAGAAGAAAACATCAAAAGAAAAGAAAACACACCGGAAGAGGAAAACATCGAAAAAAATAAAATTGACGAGAAGACCGAGGCGGATGCAGCAAAGGAGATGAAGAAAGATGTTGAAGAACCGCAAAAAGAGGACTTTGAAGATAAATACATGCGCCTTATGGCGGACTTTCAGAACTATAAACGGCGCGTAGAAAAAGAAAAAAAAGACATCTATGCCTATGCCAATGAAAAACTCATAGCACAGCTTTTAGATGTGCTTGATAATTTCAACAGAGCGCAGGAGCAGGTAAATAGCGCAGCGGAAGAACAAAGCGAATCGGCAGCTTCAGCGCTGAGCGAGGGGTTGGAGATGATATATGCGCAGCTTTTAAGAGTCCTTGGAGATGCCGGGCTTAAGGAAATCAGCGCGGAAGAACAGAGCTTCGACCCGGAACTTCATGATGCGGTCATGAGCGAAGACAGCGGCTCCGAAAAATCCGGGAAAGTCACGGAGGTGCTAAAAAAAGGATATACCTACAATGATAAAGTCATAAGACATTCAATGGTCAAGGTGGGGATATAGTCTTGTGTACAGCGTTTTGCAAGATCATGCGTTGCGCATATGCAAAACATGCAGATTAAGTTAAAAATATAAATTTAAAATATATATCTACAAGAGGAAAGGAGAGCTGCCGTTCGGCAGCAACAAAAGATATGAGCAAGGTAATAGGAATTGATTTGGGAACGACCAACAGCGTGGTAGCGGTGCTTGAAGGGGGAGAACCCGTAGTGATCGCGAATGCGGAAGGAAACAGAACTACCCCTTCGGTGGTGGGTTTTGCAAAAAACGGGGAAAGGCTCGTTGGAGAAGTCGCCAAAAGGCAGGCGATTGCGAATCCGGAAAGAACGGTTACATCCATCAAAAGAGAGATGGGAACCGACTACACGGTGGAAATAGACGGCAAAAAATACACGCCGCAGGATATCTCCGCGATGATCCTGGGAAAACTCAAAGCGGATGCGGAAGCATATCTCGGGGAAAAAGTAACAAAAGCGGTAATCACCGTACCCGCCTATTTCTCGGACAGTCAAAAACAGGCAACCAAGGATGCGGGAAAAATCGCGGGACTCGAAGTTGAAAGAATCATCAATGAACCGACTGCGGCATCGCTCGCATATGGACTCGACAAGGATACGGGTTCTCATAAAATCCTCGTCTATGACCTGGGCGGCGGCACATTCGATGTATCCATACTCGAGATAGGAGACGGCGTGTTTGAAGTACTTGCAACCAACGGCAACACAAAATTAGGTGGAGATGACTTCGATAATGCCGTCCTGAACTTCATGGCGGACAGCTTCTCGCAAGAACATGGAATAGATTTAAGACAGGATAAAATGGCAATGCAGAGATTGAGAGAAGCCGCAGAAAAAGCAAAAAAAGAACTTTCAAGCGCGCAGACCACCAATGTAAACCTCCCGTTTATAACGGTGGCGGAAAGCGGCCCGCTCCATCTCACCATGGATATTACTCGCGCGAAATTCAATCAGCTCACCGAAAAATTGGTGGACTCAACGATCGAGCCGCTTAAAAAAGCCTTGAGCGATGCCTGGCTGAAAAGCTCCGATATAGATAAAATCGTGCTTGTCGGCGGTTCAACCAGAATTCCGGCGGTGCAGGAAGCGGTTGAAAAAGTGACCGGAAAAGAACCGTTTAAGGGAATCAATCCCGATGAATGCGTAGCGCTCGGTGCGGCTATTCAGGCGGGCGTTTTGACAGGTGAAGTGCATGATGTCCTGCTCCTTGATGTTACGCCGCTTTCGCTCTCGATCGAGACCCTAGGCGGAGTTGCAACGAAACTGATAGAGCGCAATACAACGATCCCGACCAAAAAGAGCCAAATATTCTCTACTGCGGCTGACAATCAGCCGGCTGTGGATATACATGTAATGCAGGGTGAGCGCGAGATGGCATCGGGTAATATAACGCTCGGCAGATTCCAGCTTACAGGGATACCGCCGGCTCCCCGCGGAGTGCCGCAGATCGAAGTGACTTTCGACATTGATGCAAACGGCATTGTGAACGTATCCGCGAAAGATATGGGCACAGGCAAAGAGCAGAGTATAACCATCACCTCATCGAACAAACTCTCCGATGAAGAAGTTGAAGCAAAGGTTAAGGAAGCGGAGCAATTCGCGGATGAAGACAAAAAGCGCAAGGAAGAAGTGGAAGTTAAAAACAAGGCGGAAGCACTTGTATACGAAACCGAAAAAGCCCTGAAAGAGCTTGATGCAAGCCTTTCAGATGATGAGAAAAATCAAATCACGGCGGCAAAAGATGAGCTTTCCAAAGCGCTTGAAGCCAATAATTTTGAGCAAATCAAGGATTTGACCGGAAAACTGGAAGAAGAGTTCCATAAGCTCTCCGCCAAGATGTATGAGCAGGCGCAGGCCGCAGCCGGAGCTGCATCGGGTGCGGGATTTGAAGGGGGAAATGCCGCGGGTGCATCCGGCCCGGAGAATGCCCCGGGCGATGGCGTGGTTGACGCGGAATTCGAGGTAGTGGAGGACGACGGCGAAGAAAAATAAAGCGCTCAAATCCGCTAAAATCGGGCTTAAAACCGCATTCCGGAGCCCACCTCCCCAAAATCTGGGGAGAATATTACAGAAAAATGACAATATCCTGTGGGATTCAGCCTCAAAAATAAGAAAAAGCGACTGAACAGTCG
>CAUUCX010000116.1:0-3758 GCA_963543615.1 uncultured Eubacteriales bacterium
ACTCCCTCTACGTTCTGGGTTGCACAGGCGAATACCGCTTGCGGTATTGAAACACGCGCACTCTTAACGACTCCCTCTACGTTCTGGGTTGCACAGGCGAATACCGCTTGCGGTATTGAAACACCTCGAAGACATCGTCTTCAAGGTCGTCCATTGGTTGCACAGGCGAATACCGCTTGCGGTATTGAAACGTTATGTGAGTGAAAGCTCCGAAAAAAATGGCGGCGTTGCACAGGCGAATACCGCTTGCGGTATTGAAACGCGCAAATCGAACTCCGTTCGATGGGTTACGCTCAGGTTGCACAGGCGAATACCGCTTGCGGTATTGAAACTTGACGTAGCCGTTAATGACGTTCGCCGCGTACGGTTGCACAGGCGAATACCGCTTGCGGTATTGAAACATAGACGTACGGGTGATTGCCATCTTGGTCTCGTTGTTGCACAGGCGAATACCGCTTGCGGTATTGAAACAAGCCGTAATAACCTTGAACTATCAGTTTCACCGGTTGCACAGGCGAATACCGCTTGCGGTATTGAAACTCTATTGGAGTCATGTCCCCGAAGATACCTCTAGGTTGCACAGGCGAATACCGCTTGCGGTATTGAAACTTTAATGAGGAAGTTAAAAAGCAGGTAATAAGGTGTTGCACAGGCGAATACCGCTTGCGGTATTGAAACAGAAGCACTATGTTTTTCAACTTCCCGCCGTTTTGTTGCACAGGCGAATACCGCTTGCGGTATTGAAACTCCATGAATTGGCTCTCACAGAGGTCAATCTCGGTTGCACAGCTTACATATTTCATACAAAAAATACCACTCGAAAAATCGAGTGGTATTTTTGCGTGGAGATGCAATGCGAACATCCTTACAGGGAAAACCTTCTCAAAACGCTTTGTTAATGATTCCAAAAGTATGAGATTTAGCGTATAATCACTATGATGATTTGAGAGCTATTTTAACTACAGGGATTTGCGCATAGATATTAGGAAATTCGTGATGTGTGAGCGAGAAAGGGCGTGCTCCCAGGGATGAATGAGAAGCAAAAGGCGATACTGGCAGAGCTCAACGAGCAGCAGCGTCTTCCGGTGCAGGAGTATAAAACACCGTCGCTCATTATCGCGGGGGCAGGGGCGGGCAAGACGAAGACGATTGTCTCTCGCACTGCCTATATGATTGAGGACGGCGTGTCACCCGCTAATATACTGTTGTTCACTTTTACGCAGAAGGCTGCGGATGAGATGCGAACGAGAGTTATTCAAGCGCTTGGCGATGAGGCGAGAGGAATTTTTGTCGGGACTTATCATTCATTTTGTGCAAAACTTCTCAGGTATTTTCAAAATCGCTTTTCGGGGTATACAAATCAATTTTCCATTTATGATGAAAAAGATGCGATGAATCTCCTAAAAAAGGCGATGCGCAGCATCGGGCAAGAGCGCCGGGGTATTCCGGCTAAAATGGTCATGACGATTATCGGCCGATGGAAAGAAAAACGTGTCACACCAGAAATGGCAATAGCTCAAGAAAAAGAGGAATTAAGGCGGTGTATCGCTTCGTATTATGAAATCTATCAGCGGATGCTCAAAGAGGTGAATGCACTTGATTTTGGAGTTCTTATCAATTTCGCGATCAAAGCCATGGAGGAATACGATGATGTTCGTGAAGCTGTCAACCGCAGATTTCGCTATGTGACCGCTGATGAATGTCAGGATTCGTCCTCTTCGGATCTGCGCTTAATAGAATTGTTATGTCCCGGTATGCGGGGGATGTGCATGGTGGGGGATGATAGTCAGAGTATGTATTCGTTTCGCGGGGCGGATTTGAAGAAATTCTTTCATTTTATTCAAAAGGCGCGCCTCAAAAAATTTTATCTGGAACAGAACTACCGCTCAACAAGGAATATCGTTGAGGGGGCAAATTGTGTGATACGAAATAACGAGCACTCGCTGGAGAAAAATATGTTTACGGAAAATACTGCCGGAACAAAGATTCTTTCTCTTGGTGCATCGGACGAATATGAACAAGCGAATCAGATTGCCAATATGGTTCGTTCTTTTGGGGAGAAAGGCATCGCGTTACGGGATATAGCCGTGCTGTATCGCTCCGGATTCCTTGCGGAATCCATCGAATACGGCTTGCTCAAGGAGAAGATTCCGTATCGTATCCATTCGAATACACCGTTTTGTGCAAGAAAAGAAGTGAAGGATATCCTTGCGTGTCTGCGATTGATTCATTCTTCGGGGGATTTTGCAGCGCTTGAGAGGGTTCTAAAACTTCTCGGCGGAGGTTTTCGTGCGAAAGACATACCGGATGTTGCGGTAATTGATATTTGGAGCGATCCTGCGCTTACCCTTGAGAAGATCGTCGTCACGCTGCGACGATATGAACGCGAGCAGACTAGAGGGCGTATGTATATCGGAGCCGTATATCGGTTCTTATTGCAATTAGCGGAATTGCGAGATGCGCACATTTCGGTTCAATCCATGATTCAGAGGATCATTGATATACTTGATTATCATGCAATCATTGAGCGCAGCTTGAGAAAAGGCGAGAGTATCGTTCCGCATTTTGAAAATATTAATACGATGCTCTCGGTGGCAAAAGAATATGATTCGTTGGATGAGTTTATTGTTTCCGTTATGGCGGCGGAGGATGCGGGGGATGACGAAAGATTCGACGGCGTGAATTTAATGACCATACATGCTTCCAAAGGCTTGGAATTTCGGATTGTTATTGTCGCCGGATGCAGTGAGGGTCTTTTCCCAACCAATAAGGCGATACAGAGCGGTAACATCGAGGAGGAGCGCCGCATCTTTTATGTGGCTATGACTCGTGCAAAGGAATATTTGGGGCTGATATATCTTAAATCCATAACGAAATCCGTCGGCGATTCGCAACGATATTTTTGCTCGCGCTTTCTAAACGAAATTGATGAGCGTTATATTATTCGGCGAGAAAAATAAGAGAGATAGCAACAGTCTCATCCAATCGGTATGGTCGGATGAGGCGGTTTTTAGTGCAGCGGGGTGTTGCCGATGGAGAGTGGCAGCGTGTGTGCGGCGTCTGCCATGGCGCGGAGCTTTGCGGCGCTGTATTTTGCCCAGATTTCGGAGACATTCTTTTGGAAGGCAAGGGCGGAGCGTGGCTGAGCGAGCTGTGTGCAGACATTTTTTCGGATGATCTCCGCAAACTCCTCGGGGATCCTTGCCGTGCGCTGTGCGAGCAAGATTTTCAGATTTGTATCGACGAGGTAGAGATGGATGGTCGGATCGCGCAGGTCTCTCTCGCTCGGCAGCAGTTCGTCCTTGACGAGGGAGAGGGAGAGCGGTGCGTCACCCCATCCGTCTTTGAAGATGCCGTCGATACGGTAGAGGAAGAACAGAATGCCGCCTACCTCCGTGACCGCGATTTCGATTTCGCCTGTGCGGAATGCTTCGACGGCCACGACGTCCGCCCGTGATAGCTGGAGCAGGAACATTATCCCGTTTTTATCGACTTGGAACATCCCGCCGTCCGCCTGCGCGAGAATGGGCAGGGGGAACGGTTCGCCGACAGCAAAATTAACTGATTCGCTCATAAAAGTCCTCCTTTATTTTCCTATATCATAACATAGACAAGGAAAAGTCGCCATTCTTGTCGAAATTCTATAAGCATCAAAATGGAGAGGTGACGTATGATAAGAAAGGGCATCATCCTCGCAGGGGGCTCGGGAACGCGGCTCTATCCGCTGACGAAGGTCGTATCAAAGCAGCTCATGCCGA
>CAUUCX010000117.1:0-3740 GCA_963543615.1 uncultured Eubacteriales bacterium
ATATATCGCCGGCAAGATTACCGAACCGTTATGCTCTACGGCTATGTATTTAATTTCATAGTTTTTGAATTCCAGCAGCTCGGCAATGCTGATGCCATGAGCGATCTCACATTCCTCGCCGTTCACCCTTATTTTAATCAAACTTCGCCCTCCCGCTTACCACTTCATAAATATCTGATCGCCGACAATTGCTGAAAGCTTGCAGGGTGCTTGCTTTGTAATTTGTATTGCACTCTGTGTTGAGACGATAAATACAAAATAATAAAGCGACTTAAATATCAAAAAAATCACAGAAAGTCTGCACCCGAGGTGGTGCACCCCTTCATGTGATTTGCACACTCTACAACTATTATAGACAGTAGGGATTGTCTTTGTCAATGTTTAAGACTTGCAAAAAAGGTGTTATTCGTGTATTGTAAATAGGCAATCGGTTTTTGTTTTGAAAGGTGGGTTGTGTATGAGAATCAGACGAGATAAGGAACATGAAATAGAGGGATTGACCGATGAGGAAATAGAGGTAATCGCAAAAGCATCGGATGCACTTGCACATCCGGTCAGGATAAAACTCTATCGCTTCATAATGAAAAATAATATCGACAGGGTAAGGCTTTGTAACAAGGATATCGTGGCTGCCATGGAGTATTCGCAGGCGACTATTTCTCAGCACCTCACAAAGCTTTGCAAGGCAGGGCTTTTGGATACCGTGAAAGAGGATAAATTCACCTATTACTATGCGAATATGGGTGTTTTGATGAAATATTTGAACGCGACCAAAAAGCTTTCCACATTCAAATTCGGGGAGTAGCAAAAGTTCTAAATTCCCTACCTCAATGAGGGAAATAAGTAACGGTAAGGATATATCTACAAAATTCCCGAAATGCAAAGTGCAGATAAATTAACTCGAAAAGCAAAAATCACTCAAGCGCAAAAAATATTCGGAAAAAATGCATAAAAATTCAAAATAATGTTTGACACAGGGATATTGTTGTGATAGACTCAAGGGCAATTACATATTGTATCGCCTTGTCAAATGAATGCAGAGGCGCGGGGACAATCAGTAAGCGATGGAGATTGACGGAATCGAAGAAATCGTATGAAAGGTGTCACTGCCGAAGCCTTGAATCACCGGATCGGATTCAAGGCTGGACTCGGGTTTAATAAACTCGGGGCTGTCAGTAATCAAATAATGATTATTGTTGCGCTGTTTAATCGTTTAGACACGTTATCTGCTTATATGCCACAGGGACGAATAGTAACTGTGGTTTTTTATTGTTTGGACGGCGATGGTTGTTTTTGTAGAAAAGGAGAACAAAAATGAGCAGAAGAAATTTTTTGACAATGTTGGTTATCGCTGTGATGGTCTTCACACTTGTGGCTTGCGGGGATAGGGGCGAACAAAAAAAAGGTGGAATTACGGTTGAGGACGGAAAACTCAGAGTCGCCATGGAATGCGGTTATGCCCCTTTCAACTGGACGCAGCTCGATGACTCCAATGGAGCTGTACCTATCGCCGGAGAAAAGACTTTCGCCAACGGATACGATGTGCAAATTGCGAAAAAAATTGCGGAGTCCATGGGACTTGAATTGGAAATAGTAAAATTGGCGTGGGATTCCCTGCCGCCCGCTGTGGATTCCGGTGCAGTCGATCTGATAATAGCGGGTATGTCCCCGACCGCAGAGCGTAGAAAAATGCTCGATTTCGCGGATTACTATTATTTGAGCGATTTAGTTATAGTTATGCAGGAAAACAGCAAATACAACAGTGCAAAAGAACTGAAAGATTTAAGCGGAGCAAAGATTACGGCACAGCTCAACACTTTCCATTATGATGTAATAGACCAGATTCCGGGTGTTGTCAAGCAGGAGCCGATGGAGGATTTCCCGACAATCAGAGTTGCGCTTCAAAGCGGAGCGATAGACGGCTATGTATCCGAAAGACCTGAGGGCATTTCCGCAAGTGCCGCCATGAACGGAATTACATTTGTGGGATTTGAAGAGGGCAAAGGATTTGAATATGAAAAAGATGATGTTGCCGTTGCTCCTGCAATGAAGAAAGGCAGCACTAAGCTCCTCAAGGCCGTGAACGAGGCTCTCGGCAAGATAAGCGAAGAAGAACGTCAGGAGTTGATGACTAAGATGATTGAAATTCAACCTGCGGCATAAAATGGACGACCGGGAAACAAGTTGCATTATCCGGCGGGAATTCGACAAATACAGCCGCTTATGAATAAGGTAAATTAAGTATGTAGAACGGGGATATAAAAAATATGAGTTTTTTTGAAAAAGTTGCAATGTTGCTCGATATGTACAGTCCGCTTTTTGTGAAAGGCATATATATAACACTTATGCTTGCCATTGTAGGCACGGGTGTAGGGCTGATACTCGGTTCGCTTGTCGGAGTATACAGGACGATTCCGATTCATCGGCAGAAGCATCGCTCGCTGCGCATTCTATACAAGATAGGTTATGGGATTTCAACCGCATATATTGAGCTTTTCAGAAGTACTCCGATGATGGTTCAGGCGATGGTCATATATTTCGGGTTTATCTGGGTTACAGGCATTAAGCTGAACCCCACTCCTACGGGAATGGTGATTATATCCATAAATACCGGAGCATATATGGCTGAAATCGTGCGAGCGGGCATCAACTCTATTGATAAGGGGCAGTATGAGGCGGCGCACTCGGTAGGTTTATCCCATGGACAGGCAATGCGAGGCATTATACTGCCGCAGGCGCTCAGAAATATCATCCCGGCTATAGGCAACGAATTCATAATCAACATGAAAGACAGCTGTGTGCTTTCGGTAATATCCGTGGGCGAGTTGTTCTTCGCGACAAAATCGGTTGCGGGGGCATCGTTTGCGACATTCCCGGCTTATTTTATAGCGGCTGTAGTTTACTTGGTTTTGACGATAATCGTTTCTCAATTGCTTAAAGGGCTTGAGAAAAAATTGGACGGACCGAAGAACTACGAGCTTTACATTGATGATATGGCAACTGAATAAATGCAGCTTGATGAAATGCGAGCCTGTCGGGCGAATCGTGCAAAGAGGGAAATAATGAAAGAACGGAATGTAAATGTGGAAAAGGTTATAGAGATAAAAAATCTAAAAAAGAATTTTGGGAAGACGGAGGTGCTGCGAAATATAGATTTCGATGTTCACCGAGGCGAGGTGGTATGCGTGATAGGTTCCAGCGGGTCGGGGAAATCAACTTTACTGCGATGCGTGAATTTGCTTGAAACGCCAACATCGGGAGAGATTCGCTTCAACGGTAAAAATATCTTGGAGGAACATACGAACACATCGGAATATTGTTCGCGAGTGGGCATGGTATTTCAGCAGTTCAATCTCTTTAAGAATCTTACGGTTCTGAAAAATTGTACTTATGCTCAAGTAAAGGCGCTCGGGCGCGATGAAAAAACTGCGCAGGAAATTGCCAAAAAATATCTGCGTCAGGTCGGCATGATTAAGTTCATCAATGCAAAGCCGTCGCAGCTTTCAGGCGGACAGCAGCAGCGAGTTGCGATAGCAAGAGCGC
Organism: uncultured Eubacteriales bacterium; assembly: GCA_963543615.1. Lineage (GTDB taxonomy): Bacteria > Bacillota > Clostridia > Peptostreptococcales > Anaerovoracaceae > CAUUCX01. The sequence continues at coordinate 3,544 of CAUUCX010000117.1, forward strand.
TTGCAATGGATCCCGAAGTGGTTTTGTTTGATGAACCCACCTCCGCACTCGACCCGGAGATGGTCGGAGAGGTGCTCGATACCATGAAGCAGCTTGCGCTTTCCGGACTTACGATGATGGTGGTTACGCATGAGATGGGATTTGCTCGGGAAGTTGCGGATCGCGTTGTGTTTATGGAGAAAGGTGTAATACTCGAA
>CAUUCX010000118.1:0-3704 GCA_963543615.1 uncultured Eubacteriales bacterium
TGCCTCGGCTTCAGGGAATGTGAAATTTGAATATTCTATCGATATGAGCGACAGTTGGAACGATATTGCGACCGTTCCGTTTGAGGCTGTTGTGGGAAATACAGAGACAAATGTTGAAGCCGTCTATACCCCTGATGAATCGTTGGCTGCGGGCACGGAAATCAGAATAAGAGCAAGTGTGACAAAAGATGCGAACACGCAGGAAATTGCGGGTGATAGACCAAAATCGCAGATACAGAGTTTTGTATTGAATAAAGCTCCGCTTGCTGTTATGCGTATTGAAGCAAATGGAAGTGTAATACCTGAAAACGGAGATGTGGCATCGGGTGCGACGGTTAAATTTTCCGCTGAAAATTCGCAGGATTATAATCCGGGATATATAAGTGAGTATCGTTGGGATTTCGGTGACGGTAAAGGTATCAGCGGTAAGAATGCCAATTACGCATATGTAAATCCGGGAACATATGAAGTCAAGCTTACGGTGACAGATAATCTGGGCGCAAAAAGCAGTGCGGTACAGACTGTAAATGTGCGTGACACGAGACCGGATCTTTATATTGAATCGCTCACTTGGACTCCGGACGAGCCGCAGGAAAATGATGTTATAAATATCCGTGCCACAATAGGTAATAAAGGGAAAGGCTCCAGCATGATGGGCTTCCTTGTAGGATTCTATATCGATAATAAATATATCGGCTATTCAAAAGTCGCTGACAATGTGATCATTCCGGTTGGAGGAACGGTTGAAGTGACATACACGGCACTTGTTGGCGGTGGCAATCATTTGTTGACGGTAAGGGCAAATGACATGCTTGATATTCTAAGCGAGACAAATAAGAAGAATAACAGCATGAGCAGGAGTCTATCCGCGGCTCAAGTGGATTTTGTGGACATAGAGGTCGGTGAAATTTCTTGGACGGATGCTTCCGAGAACAAAGTGAACTTTAATTCCGAAGATCCTTTCCAGTACAGTGTCGTGATAAAGAATATCGGCAGCAAGCAGAGCGATAAACCGTTCTTTGCACATCTTTATGTAGATGATAAATTTGTCGCGAAAAAACAGGTAGGTGTTTTAGGTGCGGCAGGTACAGTTGAAAGCGAAACTGTAATCAGTTTCCCTGCCAAACCGCTCAATGGGGTTCACAGACTGAAAGTGGAAGCGGATATGACATCTCCTGTGCATATCGAACTCGACAAGGAAAACAATTATTCACAAGCGGTTACTCCCGATTTTCAGGTGAAATATCCTAAGGTGAGCATTGACAGCATAACCAGTGAGCCTGAAGAAACCACATTTGCAGAGGGAACAGCACTTACATTCAGCGTAAAACTTACTAACAATTCAAGCTTTGCCATATCGGATTCTTTTGATGTTGATTTGTCGGTGGGAACGAACAGCATAAAAACAGTTCATGTTAAGGGGCTGGCTGCAGGGGAAAGCGAAACCGTGATCGGCAGATGGTGTGTAATAGAGCCGAAACCTGAACCGGATGGAAGCTTAAAACCGTATGAAATCACGGTGACTGTAGATGAGGCTTGTGAGGTTCTTGACTCGCCGGTGGTATCCAAACAAGTGCTTCCTTCATTCAATATAATTTATCCGGATCTCAATATCAGCACGGTGCAAGTGCCGACACTGACAACATATAATACGCCTATGACATTTATCGCTTCTATTTCCAATGAGAGCCTGGCAACGGTATTTAAGCCGTTTACGGCAGGACTTTACATGCGCGATTATATAGCAGACAGGCCTGAAGAAGATGCGGACAAGGATTGGAAACAGGTGGCAGGTTATCGACTTGACGGCATAAAGGGATACGGCACTTCCTTTGTTCCGCTTACATTTACGCCTAAAAAGGCGGGTAAGTATGAATTTAGAATCGCGGCAGATGCTTTCTCGGAAATCAGGCAGCAACCGATACTGCCGGAAAAACCGAGAACGAGAGTTTGGACCACGGATTCTATCACCATTTCCGATAGCATAGTGATGATGGCACATCCGTCGGAAGAAGATGTCAATGAAGATTTCCTCGCAGTATTGTATTCATCTTCCGATATCGGTATTCCTGTTCGCGCGGAATTTTACAATTCACAAAATGCCGGATTGCCGCTCAACGATCAGGACGGGATCACCGCCTCATATATCCTAAAGCATGGTAATCAGGTTGTGAAAGAAGGCGATCTTTCTTATCGCAGTGCGGAGAAAGCATTTGTGACGGACATTCCTATAGCGGTGTTGAGTTCCGGAAATTATATTCTCATAATCGAGGGCAGGCAAGGTTCTGTTTTATTACACACACATACGGTTAATATTAAGGTGGTTGAAAATATCATAGCCACTGTCGCTACCGATGCGGAAGAATATAAAATAGGCGATGAAGTCCGGATAAGCGGCAAATTTACATATGCAGACGGAGAGCCGATGGCGAATTCGACCGTGGTTCTCGATTTAATGCTGCTTCCGCAGTTGCCTGAACCGAGGATGGGTGTTGATGAACGCGGTAATGAAGTGCTCTTGAGATATCAGGGTGAGCATATTAAATTCATAAAGACCGATGACAACGGCGATTTTGATTACAGTTTCTATCCGCGTTACGGAGAAGCCGGTGACTGGAAGCTTGCCGTGTTCCCGTTTGAAAGATTATTCGGAAATGCACCGGAAACGAATTTCACGGTAAAGGGAATGATTGCCGAACCTGCAAATCTGCAACTTGCGGCTGTGAAAAATTCCGTCTTTTCAAAAGTTGTCAAATTTAAGAATGCGGCACTTGTGGGTGAAAGAGCGCTAAACGGGCTTGTGGCAACTTTGACAAAGGTTGATGATAATAATATTGTCGGCACGCTTGATACGCAGGGATTGGCTGATAAATTGATGCCGGGGGAAACAACAACAGTGATTGCCAATTTCTCCGCTCCGCTTCATGCAAGCGATACGGCTATATTTAAGCTTGAACTCTGCTCGGATGACGGTGTAATGGCAATATCAAATATTAAATTGAATTTGCGACCGGCAGTTCCTATTCCGATTACGAATCCTAAGAGCATAAAACTTGGAATGAATCCGAACACAAATGCGGTAAGGACTGTGAAGCTGACTAACAAGGGATTGGGCGAAATGAACAATATCTCTTTGGTGCAGCCGGTAAATATCCCTTGGATAAGAGCGGTGAATTTGAGCAAAGTAAATCTTCTTCCGCATGAGAGCGCGACTTTTGATATTGTATATTCACCGCCTGAGGGCGTTGCATTGGGACAATATCAGGATAAAGTGGTAATTACGGATGGCAAAAATAGCGCCGTTATGAGTGTGGCGGCAGAGATTTCCGGTGCGGCTCGCGGGGATATATCTTTCGTTATAACGGATGATACCGGAAGCAGAGTGGATAATGCTGAAATTTCATTTGTCAGCAAAGAAGCATATACATATTCCGTTGGCGGGAATGTTCAGACCTATTTTGAAACATTCTCAGGAAGAACAAACAGCGATGGCGTGATGACAATATCGGATAAGCCGCTTGGCGATTACAGTTATTCCATTACCGCTGTCGGAAGAAAAAAGATTACCGGCGACTGCAGCATAATGCCGGGCAATTCCCTTGATCCTATTTTAGTGACTATGGAAAGTCTCCCCGTTCAGATAGAGTGGACGGTTGTACCTACGACTATACAGGATGAGTATGAGATAAAGTTGGAACTCGAAT
>CAUUCX010000119.1:0-3669 GCA_963543615.1 uncultured Eubacteriales bacterium
TTTTCCGGTCGCCTGATTTACTAAATGATACACAAAATCCCTACCCGCTGTCAAGGCATAACCCCAAATCTTTGAGGTGCGTTCCTATTATGCGAGCGGGAGTGCGGCTCATGAGGGACGCTTGACAATCAAGTTGATTGGCGACACTCAGGAGTTGACATGCCCCGCGAGCAGACATTTGTTCGAACACTACTTAATATATGCTTCCAACAAAGTGAGAACAAATACGGCTCATGAGGGGCGGCTTATAGTGCGGAGAGCGGGTTTCGGTTTTTCGCAGCGGTCAAAACATTTCTCATGAGTACAGCCGAAGTAACCGAGCCGACACCGCCGGGAACCGGAGTAATCGCAGCGACATGCGGAAGAACAGCTTCAAAATCAACATCGCCGGATAAATTGCCATCCTCATTCGAATTTATGCCGATATCAAGTATAATCTGTTCTTTTGATCCGTCCACATAATTCTCGTCTATCATTCCGCTTCGCCCAATGCAAACCGCCAAAATATCTGCATCTCTGCTCTGCTCGCACAAATCCTCGGTTTTGCTATGGCAAATTGTAACCGTTGCATTTTCCGCCATCAAGAGCATTGCAAGAGGTTTTCCTATCACCGGACTGCGCCCCAATATGCTGACTTTCCGCCCGGAAAGACTAAATCCGTAGTGTTTTAATATTTCCATGCACGCCACCGCCGTACACGGATAAAAGCCTACGCCGGTTCCGCTATACGCATGTGCCATTGACAAAGGAGAAACCCCGTCAATATCCTTTTCGGGCAAGATTGCACGGCAAACAAGTTCATCGCTCACATGCGCCGGAAGCGGCTTAAATACAAGAATCCCATGCACTTGCGAATCCGCATTGAGTTTCTTTATTTCCTCCAATATCTCCCCCTGCTCGGCATTCTCCGCAAATTCCTTGACACGAATCATTATACCGACAGCATCTGCCGTTTTTTTCAATCCGCGTTCATATGCCAAATCCGCAGCTTCACTTCCAAGACGCACAACTGCAAGGGTGGGGATAATTCCACGATTTTTTAGACCGGAGCAAAGCCTCACACAATCTTCTTTTATGGTTTCCGCAACTTCTTTCCCGCTTAAAATTTTAGCGGAATTTTCGGGAGTTTCGATTTTTTGTCCGCTGCACGCTTTTGCACTTCCGGCGTCTGTGCTGTTGTGATTTTTTTTATTGCCGAAGTTTTCGCTATCGTCTATGAATGAATTCCTGATACTCATATAGACGGCATCGGCTCTTCCGCCGTATTCATCAATCATCTCACCGACCTGATCGTTTAAGCCGGCGGCATATGCTTTATCCCGCATTGCCGATGTATTTATCAGGACATTCATCGAAGCGGATTTAAGCGCGGCGGCGCATATCAACGCACCGCAGGCGGCATCGCTTATTGCAGCTCGGTTGCCCGTTTCCGAGATTTTTTCTATCAACTCTATGGATTGACAACAACGCTTCATAATCTCCAGAGGAACGGATGCGGCAATCTTCAAAGATTCTTCCAACTTTACAGATTTTTTGTTTTTCTCATCATCTGTACTTGAAGGGAGTTTATATGTTTCAATGAGCACCCCGAAAGCATCCGCATCTGCATCTATAAGAGCGAGCAATTCATTTCCGAGTTTCTCCGCCTGTGCGGCATAAGAGCGCATATCCTGCTCTACATTTATATATTTTTTCTTGCCGATTGTAAGTGAAACCACCATTTCACCGAGCGCGGTTCCCAGCGCGGCTGCAAGTGCCGAAGCACCGCCTCCGCCCGGCACGGGGGTTTTACTTGCAAGTTGATTTATAAATTCTTCACAGCTGATATCCTTAAATGAGTCCATTTCATTCCTTTCATCGTTTGTCATACATAAAGTGCAATGCTAAAATAAACCGCTGATTTTTCCCGAAGCATCTATATCAATCTTCTCTGCGGCAGGTCTTTTAGGTAAGCCGGGCATTGTCATTATATCTCCTGCAAGCGCCACGATAAAGCCCGCGCCCGCACTGACTTTAAGATTGCGCACCGTGATTTCAAAGTTTTCCGGTGCGGATATTAAATTCATATCATCTGAAAAGCTGTACTGCGTTTTTGCCATACAAATCGGCAATTTATCAAATCCGTCACGTTCAAGGGCGGCGATTTGTTTATACGCCTGCTTCGTAAAATGAACCCCGGCAGCACGATATATCTTTTTTGCAATCGCTTCGATTTTCTCGACTATGCTCATTTCCAAATCATAGGCGAATCTCATTTCATGCTGATTATCGGCATCCAATTCACACAGATTGACAACGGATTTTGCAAGTTCCGTTCCGCCCGCACCGCCATTTGCCCAAACATCGGATATGACGACATTCACACCCAATTCTGCGCACTTATCCGAAATCAAAGCGAGTTCCGCAGCTGTATCTGCGGGGAATTTATTTATCGCAACGACAGTCGGAAGATTGAAAATATTTTTCATATTATCCACATGTCGCAATAAATTCGGCAGCCCCGCTTCAAGTGCGGGCAAATTCTCATCAATTAGATTTTCCTTTTTAACCCCTCCATGGTGTTTTAATGCTCTGACAGTCGCAACCACCACTACTGCCGATGGCTGCAAATTGTTCATTCTGCTTTTTATGTCGATGAATTTTTCCGCGCCCAAATCCGCGCCGAAACCCGCCTCGGTAACCACATAATCCGCCAATTTCAATGCCATGCGCGTTGCTATAATCGTATTGCAACCATGCGCAATATTCGCAAACGGTCCGCCGTGAACAAATGCGGGTGTGTGCTCCAAGCTCTGCACCAAATTCGGCTTTATCGCATCTTTAAGCAGTGCAGCCATAGCCCCCTCGGCTCTTATCATGGAAGCTGTAACGGGTTTATCATCGCGACTGTATGCGATAACCATATTTCCGAGTCGTTTTTTTAGATCCTCAATATCGGTGGCGAGGCATAATACCGCCATCACCTCACTTGCCACCGTGATATCATATCCGTCTTCACGGGGCACGCCGTTCACATTGCCGCCTAAACCGTTGACGACAAAGCGAAGTTGGCGGTCATTCATATCCACACAACGCTTCCATATGATTTTTCCGAGATCTATATTGAGTTCGTTTCCATGTTTTATATGATTATCCAGCATTGCCGCCAAGAGATTATTAGCCGCTCCGATTGCATGCATATCCCCGGTAAAATGAAGATTTATATCTTCCATCGGCACGAGCTGTGCATATCCGCCCCCCGCCGCTCCGCCTTTGATTCCGAAAACCGGACCGAGAGATGGCTCGCGAAGCGTTAGCATAGTGCGCTTGTTCAATTTGCTTAAAGCATCCGCCAATCCCACCGCCGTAGTAGTCTTGCCCTCACCGGCGGGCGTTGGTGAAACAGCCGTAACCAGAATCAATTTTCCGTCCGGTTGTTTTTCTCTTTCTTCGAGAACATTAAGGTTTACTTTCGCCTTATAGTTTCCGTATAATTCAAGCTCGCTTTCGGGAATACCCGCCTTGCCCGCAATAATATCGATCGGCTCCATAAGATTTTCCTGCGCAATTTGTATATCGCTTTTAAATTCCATACATTCCCCCCGCATTTATCAATACAATGATGAATCACCTTATTTTACACGATTCCATGAAGATTTCAAAGGGAAAAAGCCACGAAAAATCAAATCC
>CAUUCX010000120.1:0-3641 GCA_963543615.1 uncultured Eubacteriales bacterium
TATTGAAAACAAAAAAACCGCCCTTACAACTAAAGGACGGCTATAAACCGCGGTACCACCTTTATTCCGCAAATCTTGCGGCACTCATGTTTTCGCAAAGCGCACTCACGGGCAACCTTCAAAAACCACCCTCCGAGAAATCTTACAGCCTACGGATTTCACTCTCTTGCGGAATGTATTTCCTACTCCTCCCGATCTACGCACATCTATGCGATATATTCAATCTGGAATCAATTCTATACTATTCGCAGCGGGCGGTCAATATAAAAGCGATTCTTCAAAAAACTTACAAATTGCAAATTTAATTGTCACACTTAAAATTCCAATTAACCGATATACAACTCCATTTACCAGATCATTACGCACAATGCAATTCTGTTTCATTACATTATAAATTCATGTTACTAACGGCATTTAGTTACTATATCATAGGTGTCCCGAGCAATTACCAGTTCTTCATTTGTAGGTATAAGCAGGATTTTAACAGGTGAATCCTCCCTGGATATAATCATCTCCTTACCGCGCACTTTATTTTTCACAAGATCCAATTTTATCCCAAGATTCCCCAAATCATTGCATATGATATCTCTGACTTCTATCGCATTTTCTCCCACACCCGCGGTGAATACAAGAGCATCAAGACCGTTCATAATGGCTATATAAGCGCCTATATAAAAACGGACTTTGTGTGCAAAAACTTTTAGTGCAAGTGCGGCGCGCTCATTACCGTCGGCAACCGCCTTGGACAGATCTCTGAAATCACTTGAAATGCCTGAAATCCCAAGAACTCCCGACTCGCTGTTCAATATGCGATTCGCCTCGCCCGGCTCCAGATTTTCTTTTTGCCGCATATATGTCACAATTGCAGGATCGATATCGCCTGAACGAGTTCCCATAACTAATCCTTCAAGCGGAGTAAAACCCATTGAAGTATCAATGCACACGCCTCTTTTTATAGCACAAACGGATGCACCGTTCCCCAAATGGCAGGTTATTATCTTAAGGTCTTTTATATCAACATTCAGGATTTCGGAAGCCCGCTCCGCCACATATTTGTGACTTGTGCCGTGAAAACCGTATCTTCTGACACCATACTTCTCATAAAATCTGTATGGAATCGCATAAATATATGCCTCAGGCGGCATCGTTTGATGATAAGCCGTATCGAAAACGGCAACCATAGGTGTATCCGGCATCAAATCCCTGCAAACGGAAATTCCTTCAAGATTGGCAGGATTGTGCAGCGGAGCCAGTTCGATGCAGTCTTTCAGAACTTCGATAACATTATCATCGATCAATACTGACGATGCGTATTTTTCTCCGGCATGAGCAACCCTATGCCCAACGGCACCGATCTCACTTATGGACTTTACAACGCCCGTTTTTTCATCCGTCAAAGCGGCAAATACCTGTTGTATAGCCTCCTTATGAGTGGGCATATCGATCTCGGTTTTAACTTTTTCCTCGCCGATTTTCTCATGAGTAATAGCTGAATTTTCAATACCTATCCGCTCAACCAAACCTTTTGCAAGCAATGATTCGCTGAGCATATCGATAACTTGGTATTTGAGAGATGAACTTCCGCAATTGATAACTAAAATCTTCATAAGTCTGCTCCTTTACTCTTATTTTTGACGACGATCGGATGATTTATATATTCACAATTAAGATACAAATCCCTTCCCATCAGAATATTATATATATCACATGCAATTTTATCATATTTCAATATTCTTTCCACGCTTTCAGGGAAATTAAATTTAGGAGATAAATTCGTAATTACGGGCAGTTCCGAAGCCTTTTGTTTTTTTATAATATTCAAAAGCTCTGCACCGCTGTCATTAAATGAAAGGATTCTTATAAACCCGGGAGCATTGATAAAAATTTCGCCGAAATCGGCTTTGGTAAGTCCGGTTATTACATGCAGCAACATTCGCCTTATCCTGGCATATGTATAGCGTTTTGAAGAAATCAAATATATCAGGTGCTCAAGATCTCTTGCAAACGGTATATTCTTAATCAATCGATTTTCAAGCCCCTCATCCACAGTCAGGATCTTCTTCAATTCTTCTCCGCTTGCTACTGATACACAATACCTTAAAATATCAAACAATTTCACCCGTGCCTGAAGTATGCTTTCGATTTGATTTTCGCTTATAGAAATTTCAGTCGGGATTTTATCCCGTATAAGATTCATATCGCCTGCCAAGATATATTTTCTGGCAGCCGTGGAACTGATATACTCATCATTTTCAAGGGATTTATAATCGCCAAGACGCGTTATGACATGTGGAATGATATTGTATTTCTTCTCCTGAATCCTCTTTAGATACTCTATTCCCAAAAGATTGTTCGGATGTCTTAAAACTTCCGAAAGATTTTTATCATATTCGGCAATGGATAATTCAACAGCTTTGGGATAAGAATTGCCTTTTTTCAAAAAAGATTTTACATCAACATTTAATTCGCTTGCATTCACATACGTTTCCGCCGTTTTTTGCAAAGAATGCAAATCGCTCTCCGCACCGAATGAAAAATCGGTGACAACACCGATACCGTTAAGCAAGTCCATCGCCGCACTCGCGAAAAACCTGCCCGAATTGCAGGCATACACATATGGAATTTCAATAACGAGGTCTATGCCGTTTTGCACGGCATGACGCGCTCTTTCCCATTTATCAAAAATGGCGGGTTCTCCGCGTTGTGTGAAAAAACCGCTCATCACACATATTGTATAATCGGGCTCAACAATTTCCTTGGAAATATTGATATGATGAATATGCCCGTTATGAATGGGATTATATTCCGCAACTATGCCCAATACTTTCATGGCGTCACTCGCATATTTTATTCACCTTGCGCTTCCAATGCCATCTTTTTTATCTCATCTCTGTTCTCAACCAATGTCGCATTTATATCATCAAATGTACTTTGAAGTTGATCCAACATTTTCCCAAAATGCTCGGAGTTCAAATCGTTAACCCGATTTTGCAATTCAAACAAAATACCGTCAACATAATCAAAAGTATTTATTTTCAGTTTTCTCACATTCGCTTCCGCTATGCGCATTATCTCATCCGCGCGCATTTTTGCTTTTACCGTTATATCATCACTTTCAATCAAAGCTTCCGCTTGAATCTGTGCTTCTTTCAAAACCGCTTCGTACTCGTTTTTCGCATCTTCCAGGATCCTGTCTCGCTGCCCCTGTATCCATATAGCCTGTTGAATCTCATCGGGAAGTGCTATTCTTATTTCCTTAACAATCTCGCTGAGTTCATCCGCATCAACAAGATGCTTTGTTGTGAGCGGTAAATTCGAGGATGCGCCTAATATTTCTTCAATTTCATCTAATAATTCGGTGACTTTCATTTTCAATCTCCTTAAATCTTCATTTCATCACGCTTTTTCTTCTTCATAAAATCAAGCACCTGCTGCGGAACAAGCCCCGTAACATCTCCTCCCAAAAGAAAAACCTCTTTTATCATGCTTGAACTTATGAATGAATACTTGGGATCGGTCATTAAAAACACCGTCTCTATTCCCTCATCAAATATTCTTGCATTCATCTGTGCCATTTGAATTTCATATTCAAAATCCGATGTCGCGCGTAATCCGCGAAAAACAATATTAAACTTATTTTT
>CAUUCX010000121.1:0-3623 GCA_963543615.1 uncultured Eubacteriales bacterium
CCGATAATCCGAAAACGCCTAAAACATGTTTCTTTCCATCCTTTCTGATGCAGCGCTTCAATCCGCCGTGACATGATGCATAGCCGTTTCTGTTGGCGATACCCCATGCGAGGGTGAGTGTCCCCTTTTTATGTTCCCCGAAATATCTCATCCCCAGCAAGCAGGCGCAATTATGTTCCGGATCAAAATATGCAAGTCCTTCCGGGAACAAGGGATGATAATAATCGGGATCGGACATTATGAATATATCCGGCTCCATTCCGTTCATGCCGATTTCTTTAGAATTTGCATACATCTTATTGTATTCTTCGTTGATCGCCTGAAAATTCAGCATCCAATTGTACATGATATTTTCATGGTTTTCAGGGATAAGCATATGCGCTTTCACCATGAAATCCGGATCCAAGCCGATGTACACCTCCGTGTGATACATTTTCTTATAACGCGTGTTATATACGGCTTCTCTTATGACTTTATTTATCTCCGCTTCGCTAACATCTTCCTCCCCCAGTATTCTTCTGGCTTTCGCAAAACGTCCGACAATTTCTCCGTCATTGAACAGCAATACACGCGCATCGCCGGGTATCCCGATTTTTTCAGGCTTGTGTACTTTAAGATCCGTTACTATCGTGCCCGGCGAGTTTTTCGCCATCTCATATGCCTTTTCAAGGTCGATCATGCGCTCTACATTATTGCCGTAAAAGGCGGTTTCAATGGTTACTTTCGATTGCGACAAAGCCGGATTTTCTTTATTAATCTCCGCCTTGCTGAAATGTGTTTTTGTAGACAAAGCTATTCTCCTTTACACTGCATCTGTCGGGATTGCTTTCCTCGGATCGATGTAATCCTGTTCCCGACTGTTTTGTTATATTTGCAAGCGGATTCAATTAAATGAACCCATAATCAACATCTTGTTGTCAACGCCGGTCATAAAATAAACTTTTTGGAAAATTTTACCTGATTCCGTCCCGTCTGCTTGGGAGAATCGGAATGTTTCACGAGTCCAAACATAGAAATGCTCATTTCCGACTCGCATCTCTCCGATTTCCAATTCTTCAAATTCCATCTTTTCCCCGGCTTTAGCCAATTTCGTAAGAGCCTCCTCGTAAGCTCTGCTGCCCTCAACCGTGAATTGCTGTATTCTCTTGTTTCCGCTGTTTTCGTAATCGACTCGCGATGATTCATATGCGAGGATTGTTGCTATTATGGCTTCCTCGTGTGTAATGCTTTCTCCATCGGCATTTCTATACCATTCCGTGGAAACGATGGGTTTTGATATGCTTACATCGTCCATATCATATTTTGCCGCTTTGTCAAACGCCAGCTTGGGATTGATAACTATATTTTTAATATTGCCGTTAAAATTATTTGCCACATACTTTTGAACCAGTGCGATGCGCCTGTCGTTTGTTTCTTTTTTCTCTATCTCCTCGGCACGTTTTTTTGCCTCTTTTTTTGCTTCTTTATCCTCATCGGTTTTTTTGTGCTTCGCCTCACCTGCCACGGCATCAAACCATTTAACGGTCTGCGAACAGTTCCGATTTATGAATTTCGCCGCCGCACTGCTCGGAGCGAAACGCGTTGTTCCGATAGCCCATCCATCCGCCAAAATGAGCACTATAATTATGGCAGCTATTGCTTTACCGACCTTGCTTTTCTTTGGAGGTTCGCTGAACAGTTCCTCTCGCATGCCCGAATCTTCCTGCAAGGATTCAGCCTCATCAGCGGAATTTTCCACAATTTCCTTCGGCATCTCAACATTCATCGTTCCCCAAAGAGCATCCAGAGCGCGCTTTCTTCTGAACGCTTCCGCCTCTGTCGGTGATAGATTTTTGTTTTTTATGAATTCTTCGTTTTCAAGTTTGCGCGCCTCAAGCTCTGCCGTTTCGCTTCCTTTTCTGTATTTTTTCGCGCGAACCGCGGGATCCTGCATAAGCTCGGACAGGCTCGGCTTCTCGGGTTGTAAAACATCCCGCGGCTTTTCATCCGCCCTGCTCTCATCTATCGGAACATCCGCATTCGACACTTCTTCCGGCGGTGCTGCTACTTGCGAAACCACATCTTCTGAGGTACCTTCCTCTATCTTCATGCTCATTGTCTCGCGTATACTTTCATTGGGACGTATATCAGCGCCGACCCGCTCACGCAAGCTCATCTGCGAATTCAACTCCTTATCACAAGTATCATCTGAAAGGTCTTCCCGATTTTTTGCGGTTTCATCCTCTATCGTTTCCGCCTGCTCTTCCCGGTCTTCCGTGACTGCTGCATTTTCGCTCTTTTTTTCTCCTTTGCCGAAAAGCCACTCGAAAACTCCGCGCTTTCGCTGTTCATCAGCCTCATCTTGTTCTTCGTTTTGAAAATCGGTTTCTTGCGGCTCCTTTTCAGTAGCGGGATCTCTATCTGCCGGCTTTTCTTCCGCTTCACTTGCCATCTTTGCAGCCTCACCGTCTATCGATGCAGCCTCTTTTTTGAACATCGGGGTGAATGCGGATTCTGTTAATACCATCGTGTTGTTCCGTTCGCGTTCAAAAACTTCCCGCGGATCTTCCGCTCCGTCGAAGTTCGTGTCGAGCATTTCAGAGTCAACACCCGCGCGCTCGAGTGCAATTTCTATTATATCCCTCTTTAATTCTTTGGTATCGAATTTTCGTGATTCCGCAAGGCTGCGCTGTATCAGTTCATCCGTTTCGGCATCTTGCTCCTTTGCCATTTTTTGAAGCAGTTCTTCACCCGCCGTTTCCTTGCGCTGAATAGACTCCCCATCTGTTTTGCTTACATTCAAAACAGCAATCTCTTTTTGAACTGCGCTTTCATCGCTTATCCCGACCTGCGGCTTTTCTTCATCTTCCGCTGCGCCGCGCATGCGCCTGTTTTTCAGCTTTTCATATTGCTCATCTAAAAGTTTCTGGAATTCTTCATTCTTCTGATTATGTGTATAGAATTTATCTATCTTCGCCGCACTTTCGCTTTGCGCCTCGGTCTCGGCGATTTTATTTTCTTTATCTATCTGATCAAGCAGCTCCGCCGCATCGCGTTCTTCTTCCGCATGAGTTTTTGCCCTATGTGCCGCAAGCATTTCCTCGGCTCTGCGCATCGCTTCCGCCGCATCCGCGAAACGCTTCTCTTCAGCCTCACGCAAACGTTGCTTTTCTTCGGCAAGCGCCCTGATGCGCAGCTCCTCGTCGTGAATTTTTTCCGCCTGCTCTATCCGCTGGCGCTCTCTCCGCGCCGCCTGAGCCAGCCGTTCATGTTCCGCCCTTTTCTGCTCTCTGTCGCTATCGGTTTCCCAATTAAATTCACCCGTTTCAGGACTGAATATTCGCCTTTTCGGTCTCTCTTCCACATTCCACTGAAATTCAGGATCGCTTTTATAAACATAATCACCGTCCGCAGATTTCGAAGTATCCGCCTCAACTGTAGATGCGGTTCGTTTCTCCGTTTCCACAAAACTCACATCGCTGTCTGAAATTTTCATCCCGCAGTTTACACAAAATTTTGCATCTTCCGGCAGAGGTTTCCCGCATTCCTTACAATACATAGGTTTCTCCTTTTAGAATAAATAAAAATTCCGCTTTCAAAATAAAAAATGACAATAGCCTATATGCTTTAATCTTTTATGATCG
>CAUUCX010000122.1:0-3593 GCA_963543615.1 uncultured Eubacteriales bacterium
ATTTAATCCCATATAATAACCACATTTTAAGTCATTTGCGGTGGTTATTATATCACGGCGCATACATCAAATCACCGCACAAAAACTACGCAAATCCTCAATAGTTAATTGTATCATAATTTCTTATAAAAGTATGATATAATTCGCCATCTGCGATTTCCCGCTATAAGCGGTCACCAATCCGTCAGTTTAAGAAAATTGCAATCTATTGTTTAATGAGCTCCAATGCCTTTTCATACTGCGGGTCGGAAGAAACTTTAAGTTGCCCTGTCGAATAAAGTTCGATATATTTATCTATCTGCACAATGGTCGAATAATCGAGTACCCCATATGGATATAAGCCTGTTGTCCCTTGAAACGTGCGAACGGCGCTAACGGTATCATCATCCATCACTCCGGTCGGCTTAACCGCATAACCGAGCATGGCAAGTCTTTGCTGGGCGGCATAAACATTAAGTCCGGATTCCCCTTTCCAATATCTTTTATTCTCGCGCATTGGAGCAAATGTTGATATCTTCTTGTTTTCTTCAGGCGTTGCCTTCCCTCCGAGTGCAACCACGGGGTAATCCGGCTCAACACCGACTTTATCTATTTTATTGCCTAATGGAGATTGAAAATACATGGTGGACAGCTTGAACGCCTCGCCTGTTGACATGCGCATAATCTCCTGTCCGACGCCTTTTCCGAAAGTCCTTGCGCCCACGAGTTTTGCGATGCCGTTTTCTTTGAGTGCCGCCGCCACGATTTCCGCAGCCGATGCCGTGTTTTCATTTATCAAAACAACCGCTTTTTCAGGCTCCTTTCCTGTTCCGTCTGAAAGAAATCTCTCCACTAAAAGACCTCGCCTTGATATCAAAGTGAGATTGCGTTTCTCCGATATCATGCCGTTGAGCATGCTCATCGCCGTTCCCATTACACCCCCGGGGTTATTGCGAAGATCTATAATATACCTGTTGATGCCGTTGGATTTCAGCCCATCTCTCGCTTTTGCAAATTCCTCATCGGTATCGCTGTCAAATTGCGAAATTTTGATATACCCTATATTGTCGTCCTTGATATTCCAACTGACATTGCGTTCCTTTATCAATTCGCGATACATGGAAAAACTCTTCTGTTTGCCTTTGCGTTCAACAATCAGCTGTATCCTGCTGCCGGCAGCCCCCCGCAACAATTCCAATGTCGCATTGCTCGTTTTCCCGAAGATAGGTATATCGTCAATGGATACGAGGATGTCTTCGGTTTTCAATCCCGCCTTATGCGCCGGGGAATTCGGTACAATATCCGTAATAATGTGGCGCCCGTCTTTTAGCTGGAGAACGATGCCTATCCCCTCATACTCGCCGAGCGCATATTTCGTAAAATTGTCGAAATCGCTGTTGCTGCTGTAAAACTCGCTATACGGATCATCCAGCGCATTCATAACTCCTGCAAATGCACCCTTGATGAGCAAATCTTCATTCACATCATCCTTATAATGCTCCCGTATATATTCTATGTAAAGCGGCAATGTATCCAGCTGTGGAGCAGCTTCATCTTCCGCATATGAAACCGCTGTAAAGGAAATTACTTTCGACATATCCGTTGTGTTCACGGCTGTTCTTCCGTTATCATATGCTCTCTCATCCGCAAAGCTCGGCAGCGCTCCAAGCATGGAAAAAGATGTAATAACCATCGCTAAAACTATTAAAATTGCTATCAGTTTTACTGTTTTTCTACTCACTTGACCCCCCCTGTTCGTTTAACTTCACTTTAATCTGAACTTTGATTTTAATCCGTCTCTTTGATTTGAATCCCTGCCCCTTGAAAAATCAACTATTCAATTTTTTGATCTCTATCTGCAGCTTATTTCTACCCTCGAGCAGACCCTTTAGAGCTATCGAATATTCAAGATCTATAACGCCGTAGCCGTTCTCATCCAGGTCACCTTTTATGCTGTTCGTCAGGACTTCCATTTCGAGCGGTCCGTATGGCGTTGCATAGTAACCGTTATGGCGTTTCCCCGTGACAAATTCAATTTCGGTGTCAAAGCTGCTTTGATCATCTGTCTTGCGCAGCATATTTATCCGCGGCTCGTTTTTGGCGATTGTCAATCGGGTGTGACAACCGGGCATGCCGGAAATCTCGCTTTCTTCATAGGAAAGTTGGAAATTATCCGGCTGATCCGCAATCGTTCCCTCCGTGACAAATTCAATCTGTTCCTTTTCTTCGCCGTTTTCAATTTGACTACCGATCACTTTTAGCATTATATCTGTCATAACCGTAACCTATTATCCTTTCTACCAACTCTTCGTATTCAACGCCTGTTGCCTTCCAAATTTTTGCAAACATGCTGAACGGTGTAAACCCCGGAATTGTGTTGACTTCGCCAACATATATTTCTCCGGTTTTTCTATCCATGAGGAAGTCCACCCGCGCATATCCCTCGCAATCCAGCGCGCGATATGCCTTTATCGCCAGCTCCTGCAGTCTTTCAATCGCTCCGGTTTCAAGCTGTGCCGGAATGTATAGCCGTGTGCCGTCGGGGTCATGATATTTTGCATCGTAATTATAAAATTCCGCGGAGGGGGAGATTTCTCCGGGAAGCGAAGCCACCGGCTCGGAATTTCCTAAAACTCCGATCTCTATCTCCCGCGCATCCACACCGATCTCCGCAAGCAGCCGCCTGTCATATTTAGCTGCAACGCGCAGAGCATCGGGGAGATGTTTCAAATCCGTTACTTTGGTGATACCCACGCTGCTGCCTGCATTTGCAGGTTTTACAAACATGGGGAATCCGAGCGATTCCGCCAGAAAATCACAAAACCCGACACGCTGTATGTCTTCTTTCGTGAAATTGCAATATCGCGTTGCGGGGATATCACAGGCTTTGAAGATCTGTTTTGCGGTGCATTTATCCATCGCCGCCGCCGAAGCCAGAACGCCGCAGCCCGCATATGGGATATCCATCATTTCGAGCATCCCCTGAATCGTTCCGTCCTCTCCGTATCTTCCGTGTAAGACCGGGAATGCGAAATCGATTGTTTCGTTGAGTTCGCAGATATCGGTCGGGCTTGCTTCATTTTCCCAACTGCCGTCTATTATAGCATCAAGTGTTCCGTGATGGCGATGCCATGAGCCGTCTTTCTTTATGCCGTACATCACCACTTCGTGTTTGCCGTTGCTGTGCAGGGCGCGAATAACCGATGCCGCCGACATCAACGATATTTCATGTTCGCTTGAACGCCCTCCGAATATTACCCCTACGCGCATATATTTACTCCCCTCTTTTTATACTTCTCATGCTCTTGATCGCCTGCACCTGCTTGTGGGTTGTTTTATGCTATCTTCCATCCATAGCTTCAAATGTTCAATTTTGTCGAGCGTTTTTCGCCTCTGTTCCGCAATGCTTCCGATCCTATCCGCATATGCGCTTATATATACCTTGAGTTTCGGTTCCGTTCCCGATGGTCTTATGGTAATCTCGCTGTCATCTGCAAGCACAAATCTCACTGCATTCGCAGGCGGCAATCCCGTGGGTTTTGTTCCCGCAACCATACAGCAGCTTTTAAGTCCTCCCGATATACGCTGTATTTGTGATTTATAGTCAATGCTGA
>CAUUCX010000123.1:0-3552 GCA_963543615.1 uncultured Eubacteriales bacterium
GAGCCCCGGTGAGCAGTGTATTCTATTTTTAGTGGATTGCTTAAGGAGGGGAAGGATATGGATGGTAAGAGAGTATATGGATATCTTTCCGCGGAGCCACGGGACAGTGAGTGGATTGATATGCCTAAAGGGCAGAATATTGCAGGATACGGAGTGGGGATATTGCATCTGGATGATGTCTGGTATCCGATGGTGCCGGGCAATGTTGTCAACGCATGGACTTACGATTTCCCTGTGCGGTTGAAAGCTGTTAAAGGATTGGATACCCCGACATTGCACAGCGGGAGTCCGGAGATTTTCGACTTAATCCTGACTGCGGCAAAGGAGTTGGAAAAGGAGGGTTGCAGAGCAATATCCGCAGCATGCGGATTCTTTGGACATTTTCACCGTAAGATTGCGGAAGAGATGTGTATCCCTGTGGGGCTCTCTTCACTGGTACAGGTGCCGTGGATTCAGGCGACTATGAACAGCGATTTGAAGATTGGGATTCTTACTGCAAATGCGGCGGCAATTTCAGATTCTTTGATGGAGCAATGCGGGATTAGGGATTCTTCAAATCTCCGCATTGCCGATTTGCGTTATGGCGAGAATTTTTCGGCGATCATGGAAGATAGAGGAAGCTTTGATAATGCGGGTACGCGTAGAGAGGTTCTCAACGCCGCCATGAATTTGATTGAGGATAACCCGGATATCGGGGCAATCTTGTTGGAGTGCAGCGATATGCCGCCGTATGCATCCGCTATTCAGTCGGTCACAAGACGTCCGGTGTATGATTTCATTACATTGATCAGGTGGCTGAACTGGGCTGCCATGCAGCGACCATATGCCGGATGGATTTAGCTATTCTTTTTCGTTTATTATTGCTATGAATTTTCGCAATGCCGGGGATGCATGCGCCATGGATGTGATGCAATATCCGAGCGTTCTTGAACAATTAGCCGAAAATTTTCTCCATGTGGTGTTATGCGGCAGGCATTTCGCTTGCAGCTCAGGCAGGATAGAGATGCCTAAATTTGAAGCGACCATGGCAACGGCACCTCTGTCACTTGCCACATAATGTGAGATCGTGGGGAAAAACGGTTCAGTTTGATAGACGATATCATAAAGATCATCCCAGCCGGGCAGCGGCATGATAAATTCACAATCGTTCAAATCGGAAATATCCACTTCCTCTTTTTCGGCAAGCGGATGATTCGCAGGTATGCAAACTCCCAGAGGATCATCAAACAAAGGGTAAAAGCTGCAAGATTTAGGGAAATCTTTTGAAATAAACGCGATATCACATTGCATCTTTAGAAGCATATTGTGTATATCGGGAATTGAAAATTCTTCAAGATGGATATCTATTTGAGGGTAACGTTCCTTGAATTTGCTTATGATCGGCGGCACATAATTAATCGCCATGCTGTTTAATGCCGCTATTTTCAGTGTTCCTGTAAGGATTCCATTGATTGCCTGCGCCGTTTCCTCTAATGTCGTCTTTGCTTTTACCAGCTCATAGCAGCAATCTAAAATTTTTGCTCCGTTCTCGGTGGGAACGATTGCATCCCTGGTGCGGCGCAGGAGCGGGAATCCCATTTCCTCCTCCAGCGTGTTCAGCATGTAGCTGATGCCCGGTTGCGAGTATCCCAGTTCTTTAGCCGCCTTGGTCAGGCTGCCCAATTCCACTACTCTAATAAAAGCTTTATGTTTTATCATAGATCTCTCCTCCAAAAATCACGATGCGATGAATGCGCTTCCGCAATTCAATTGCGCTCATTATATCATTTGATTTTCTTATGTTCAACATCAGTTTAATTGAATTTCAAAATATACTATTATGCATTAGAATATAGTCAAGAAAAACATGCTGTGCTCTTCATCAAAAAATAATCTTATTGTCCGATTGTGAGAAGTTTTTGAAGGAGATCCGTATGAAAACTCTTGGTAATGCAAATTTACAATGTTTTTTGGGAGCATCTTTTCCATATTTACATGGAGGGGATGCTTTTGTTTTTTTATTGACAGATTAGGAGGGTTTGAAAAATGAGCAGGAGGATTGAACATCATGTCATTCTTGGCGAAGCTCCGGAAACGCGAATGGTCACCATCACGGTT
Source organism: uncultured Eubacteriales bacterium (assembly GCA_963543615.1). Classification (GTDB taxonomy): domain Bacteria; phylum Bacillota; class Clostridia; order Peptostreptococcales; family Anaerovoracaceae; genus CAUUCX01. The sequence continues at coordinate 2,098 of CAUUCX010000123.1, forward strand.
GACGGTGAAAAGATAAAAGCCGGAGAGGGTGAGATGATTTTGGCAGCACTCATTGCGCAGGGGAAGATAGTAAGCCGATATACCGCCAAAAGACATGAGCCGAGAGGTTTGTTTTGCGGTATAGGTCAGTGTACCGACTGTGCGATGATTGTAGATGGGAGACCCAATGTCAGGACCTGCGTTACCCCTGTGAGGGAAGGCATGGTTGTTGAGACACAGGACGGTTACACGAAAAAGGAGGTCTGTCATGATTAAAAAGGAGGTCGTAGTTATAGGTGGGGGTCCCGCCGGGTTGGCTGCGGCGATAGAAGCGGCAAAGAGAGGAGCCGAAGTTCTTGTAATAGATTCAAATCACACCGCAGGCGGACAGCTGTTCAAGCAGATACACAAATTTTTCGGATCCGCCGAGCATCGAGCGGGAACAAGGGGCATAGATATAGGTGCCGAGCTTTTAGGTGAGGCGGAAAAATTCGGCGTTGAGGTCATGCTGGACAGTTCCGTAATAGGTTTATTTGAGCCGATGACGGTGGCGGTAGAGGTCGGCATGGATAATCAGGAAAAAGTGACGGAAGTCATAGAAGCCGAGCAAATTGTCATTGCATGCGGGGCATCGGAAAATGTGGTCAGATTTAAGGGCTGGACGATGCCCGGAATCATGGGCGCAGGTGCCGCCCAGACGATGATCAATGTCAATAGAGTGCTTCCGGGTGAAAAAATACTGATGATAGGGAGCGGGAATGTAGGGCTTATTGTGAGCTATCAGCTCATGCAGGCGGGCGCGGATATCGCTGCTCTTGTTGAGGCTGCCCCTGAAATAGGGGGCTATGCGGTTCATGCTTCAAAACTTTCCCGAGCCGGAGTTCCGATACTCACGAGGCACACCGTATTTGAGGCACAGGGAAAGGAACGAGTGGAAAGGGCGGTGGTGGGGAAGCTGGATGACAAATGGCAACAAATTCCCGGGACGGAACAGGTGTTTGAAGTGGACACGATTTGCATCGCGGCGGGTTTGAAGCCTCTTACGGAACTTTCCATGATGTATGGCTGCAAGTTGATGTTTGATCCGAGACTTGGCGGCTGGGCAGCGGTTCACAGCGAAAAGATGGAGACCACAAAGTCCGGCATATATGTTGCCGGTGATGCCGGCGGAGTGGAGGAAGCGAATACTGCGCTCGAAGAGGGAAGGCTCGCGGGTGTTTCAATTGCTGAAAAGAGAGGTCTGATCTCCGGAGCGGATGCCGATGCTGAAAGATGTGAAATATGGAGAAGGCTTGACGGATTGAGAGAAGGACCGAAAGGAGAAGCGCGTCGTCGGGTGAAAAAAGAGCTTATCGAAAAATTTGATGAACAGAAAAAGGAGGTGGATTAAATGGGGCTGGAACAGATGGGATATGTCACCTTGGAAGAGATAAAAGAAAATGTCGGATACCCGTCCGAAGAGAGATTGAAGAAAGG
>CAUUCX010000124.1:0-3482 GCA_963543615.1 uncultured Eubacteriales bacterium
TTTAAGGAGAGGAATGTTATGAAAAAACGAGCAATGAAAACGATGGACGGAAATACCGCTGCCGCAAAGGTATCATATGCCTTTACCGATGTCGCGGCGATTTACCCGATCACACCATCATCGACTATGGCGGAAGTAGTTGATGAAATGGCTGCAAACGGTCATAAAAACGCTTTTGACCAAACGGTTAAAGTGGTGGAAATGCAGTCGGAAGCCGGTGCCGCCGGAGCTGTGCACGGTTCACTTGTGGCGGGTGCGCTTACTACAACATATACCGCCTCACAGGGCTTGCTTTTGATGATTCCGAATATGTACAAGATTGCGGGTGAGCTTCTGCCTGCGGTTTTTCACGTTTCGGCAAGAACGCTTGCGACTCACGCGCTTTGTATCTTCGGAGATCATTCTGATGTTATGGCTTGCAGGCAGACGGGATTCGCAATGCTATGTTCAGCCTCCGTGCAGGAAGTTATGGATCTTGGCGGAGTAGCTCATCTGTCGGCTATTAAAGGCAGCGTTCCGTTCCTGCATTTCTTTGACGGATTTAGGACTTCTCATGAGATCCAGAAGATAGAAGTTATCGACGATTCCGAATTTGCCGCGCTTTTGGATCGCGATGCGGTGCAGAAATTCAGAGATAGAGCGCTGAATCCTGAAAATCCTAAAACTATGGGAACCGCACAGAACCCGGATATTTTCTTCCAGGCTCGCGAAGCGGCTCAACCGTATTACAACAAACTTCCCGCAATCGTAGAGGAATATATGGCTGAAATAAGCAAAATTACGGGAAGAAAATACAATCTGTTCGACTACATCGGCGCGCCCGATGCGGAACGCGTAATAGTGGCAATGGGTTCAGTCTGTGAGACGGCGGAGGAAGTTGTGAATATGCTTCTTGCGAAAGGCGAAAAGGTCGGTCTTATAAAAGTTAGACTTTACAGACCTTGGTCCACCGAGCACTTCATGAAAGCATTGCCGAGCAGCGTGAAGAAGATTACCGTTCTCGACAGAACGAAAGAGACGGGAGCTTTCGGTGATCCTCTGTATATGGATGTAAAGGGCACGCTGTATGATGAAAAGAATGCGCCTGAAGTTTATGCCGGCAGATACGGACTCGGTTCCAAGGATACTACACCGGGACAGATATTAGCGGTATTTGAAAATCTCAAGAAATCCGAGCCGAAAAATAAATTCACCATCGGAATCGTGGATGATGTCAACAATTCCTCACTCGATTACGGTCATCTCGTTACGGAACCGGAAGGCACCGTAAGATGCAAATTCTGGGGACTCGGATCTGACGGAACGGTGGGTGCAAATAAAGAGGCCATAAAAATCATAGGGAATAAAACGGATCTGTTTGCGCAAGGGTATTTCGATTACGATTCCAAAAAATCCGGCGGACTGACGATCTCGCATTTGCGATTCGGGAAAAACAAAATTCAGTCCACATATCTCGTAAATGAATCGGATTTTGTTGCATGTCACAATCAGGCGTATACAAGGCAATATGATTTGCTTGACGGCTTGCGCAAGGGCGGTACATTTGTTTTGAATTGTGTGTGGAGCGAAGCGGAGCTCGAAAAAGAACTGCCTAACAGCTTGAAAAAGGCACTTGCCGAGAAACAGGCGAATTTCTATATAATAAACGCCAATGCAATTGCCGAAGAAATAGGACTCGGCAATCGAATCAATATGATAATGCAGTCGGTATTTTTCAAGCTGGCAAATGTGATTCCTGTGGACGAAGCGATTGCATATTTGAAGGAATCCGTTGTCGATGCATATGGGCTCAAGGGCGAACACATTGTAAAGATGAATCAGCTGGCGATAGATAAAGGACTTGAAATGGCTAAAAAAGTTGATGTTCCCGCCGAGTGGGCAAATTTAACGCCGGAAGTCAAGGAATACGATGATATGCCTGAATTCATACGAGATGTTCTGATCCCTATGACCGCGCATAAGGGAGATGAGCTGCCTGTCAGCACATTTGCGGATATCCCCGGCGGCAACTTCCCGGCAGGTACCTCCGCATATGAGAAGCGCGGAGTTGCAGCTCAAGTTCCGGAGTGGCAGATCGACAACTGCATTCAGTGCAATCAGTGTTCGTTTGTATGTCCTCATGCCGCAATAAGACCTGTGCTTGTAACCGAAGCCGAGATGGAAAATGCGCCTGAACAGTTCAAGGTTTTGAACGCTATAGGCAAAGGGTTTGAGGGGCTGAAATATAGAATGCAGGTGAGCCCGCTTGATTGTTTGGGCTGCGGTAACTGCGCAGATATATGCCCTGCAAAGAATAAGGCGCTTATCATGAAGCACACCGGCACTCAGAGCGAGCAGATAGATAACTGGACATTCGGAACCAAGGTGCCGCTCAAGGATAATATTTTGCCTAAAGACTCCATCAAGGGAAGTCAGTTCGCGCAGCCGTATATCGAATTTTCCGGGGCATGTGCGGGTTGCGGGGAAACGCCGTATATCAAGCTCGTTACTCAATTGTTCGGCGATAGAATGATGATTGCAAATGCGACGGGATGCTCGTCGATTTGGGGAGCATCTGCGCCGTCTATGCCTTATACAAAGGATGCAAACGGCAGAGGTCCGTCGTGGGCGAATTCACTCTTTGAGGATAATGCAGAGTTCGGTCTCGGCATGCTGTCGGCTGTGAGCCAGATGCGCAATAAGCTCAAAAATTTAATCATTGAGTTGGCAGCTTGCGATATTGATTCAAATCTCAAGGCCGCGCTTGATGATTGGGTTGCAAATGTTTCCGTGGGAGATAATACGCGTGAGCGTGCCGATAAAGTGGTATCACTCATAGAAAGCTCCGGGCTTTCCGGTAAGGCTAAAGAGCTTGCCGATGAGATTTTGCTCAAGAAAGAGCATCTCATAAAAAGATCCTTATGGTGTCTTGGCGGTGACGGATGGTCATATGATATAGGTTATGGCGGTTTGGATCATGTTTTGGCATCGGGTGAAGACATAAATGTGTTGGTGTTCGATACCGAAGTTTATTCCAATACGGGCGGGCAGGCTTCAAAATCCACGCCGACCGGGGCGGTTGCGAAATTCGCTGCGGCGGGTAAGAGGGTCAAGAAAAAGGATCTCGGAATGATGGCGGCAAGCTACGGTTATGTTTATGTTGCTCAAGTAGGAATGGGTGCCGACAAAGCACAGCTGCTGAAAGCGATCAAGGAGGCGGAAGCATATAACGGCCCGTCGCTCATCATCTGCTACGCACCTTGTATCAATCACGGTTTGAGACAGGGAATGGGGAAAACACAGCAGAATACGAAAGATGCCGTTGCGGCGGGATATTGGCATTTGTATCGTTACAACCCGCAGTTGAAAGCCGAAGGGAAGAATCCGTTTATACTTGATTCCAAAGAGCCGACCGAGAGCTTCAGAGATTTTATCATGAATCAGGTCAGGTATTCCTCGCTTGTTAAGACTTTCCCTGATATTGCGGAGGAGCTCTTTGCGCA
>CAUUCX010000125.1:0-3434 GCA_963543615.1 uncultured Eubacteriales bacterium
ATTTCATAAATTATGCACGAGAGCAGGGGATAATGGTGGGTCCGGGCAGAGGTTCCGCAGCGGGCTCTATCGTATCATATTGTCTTGGAATTACAGATATAGATCCGCTCAAGTATGACTTGATTTTCGAACGTTTTCTGAATGCGGAGAGGGTGAGTATGCCCGATATCGATATAGATTTTTGTTATGAGCGCAGGGGCGAGGTTATAGAGTATGTAAATGAAAAATACGGCAAGGATAAGGTGTCGCAGATAATTACATTCGGTCGCCTTAAAGCCAAAATGGCGGTGCGGGATATCGCTCGTGCGTTGGGTGAGCCCTATTCGACCGGCGATATGATTGCAAAAGCCATCCCGAATGATTTGGGTATGACCGTTGAGAGAGCGCTTGAAATGAATCCGGATCTCAAGGAAATGTATGATGGGAATCCGACGGTGAAACGAATAGTGGATTTCGCGCGCGCACTTGAAGGTGCGCCGAGACATGTGGGCACGCACGCCGCCGGCATAGTTATATCTAAAGAAAGCCTTTCGGAATATGTTCCGCTATATGCTTCCGACACCAAGGACGGCAGGGTGATTTCAACTCAATTCAATATGACTACGATAGAGGAATTGGGCTTGCTGAAAATGGATTTTTTAGGTTTGCGAAATCTTACGGTCATACGCGATGCTATAGAAATGGTGGAGGAAAATCACGGCGTCTTTATAGATTTTTCCAAGATGGAATACACCGATCCTGCGGTTTTTGAGACTATTTCAAAGGGGAATACGCTCGGGATTTTTCAGCTTGAAAACGGCGGAATGACACAATTTATGATGAATCTGATGCCGGACTGCTTTGAGGATATTATCGCCGGAATTTCTCTATATCGTCCGGGACCTATGGGTTCTATTCCTACATATATCGAGAATAAAAAACATCCCGACAAAATTGAGTATACGCATGAATCGTTGGTACCGATATTGAATGTTACTTATGGCTGCCTTGTTTATCAGGAGCAGGTGATGCGTATTGTGCGCGATCTGGGCGGATACTCATATGGACGAAGCGATCTTGTGCGCAGGGCGATGAGCAAAAAGAAAGCCGATGTCATGGCGGAGGAGGAAAAGTATTTTATATATGGCAAGTCTGATGCGAGCGGCAATATCGAAGTACCGGGTTGTGTGAGAAACGGTATCCCGGCGGATAAGGCAAAAGCGATTTTCAATCAGATGGTTTCCTTTGCGCAATACGCGTTTAACAAGAGTCACGCAGCGGCATATGCCGTGGTCGCTTACGAAACCGCTTATCTGAAAACGCATTATCCCGTTGAATTCATGGCGGCACTGCTAAGCAGCGTTATGGGGGAGGAAGGAAAACTGGCGGAGTATATTAAAAACTCCAAAGATATGGGGATTTCAATACTTCCGCCCGATGTAAATGAGAGCCGGTTGAAATTCACGGTGAAAAACGGTGCTATTCGCTTCGGTCTTTTGGGCGTTAAAAATGTGGGGGAGCGAGCGATTGAGGAGATAATAAAATTGCGGCAGGAAAACGGGCCGATTACATCTTTCAGGGAATTTATAAATAAAGTCAATTTGAGTGAGATAAATAAAAAAGCCATTGAATCACTGATTAAGGCGGGGGCTTTTGACGGCATAAATAATCACCGAGCGCAGCTTTTGGCTTCGTATGAGTCTTTGATGAATTCGGTTCATGAGCAGATAAAAAAGAATGTGAGCGGACAGATTTCATTGTTTTCGATGGAAGAGAATGAACTCGCGAATGATTTGATGTCACAGGCTTTGGCGGATGTTCCGCGTTGTACGGACGATCAGCTTGCAGCGATGGAAAAGGAGATGACCGGAGTTTATATAAGTTGTCACCCTCTTAATAATTGGGAAAAAGAGATTGAAAAGATTGTAAATATCACCTCGGCGGAGATAAGGCATAATGACGAACATAGAAATGAGGAGGGCGGGGAAGGATTTATCGATGATCGGGAGAATGTGACGGTGGCAGGTATTCTCAGTAACAGTAAAACTCTCATCACCAAAAAGGGTGAGCGCATGGCATTCGTGGACTTGGAAGATTTCTACGGGAAGTCTGAAATCATAGTTTTCCCCAGATATTATGAGAAATTTGCAAACCTGTTAAATGAGGATGCGATACTTGCTATAGACGGACATGTGAGCGTTCGTGAAAATGAGAATACCAAGATAATAGCTTCCGCTATCTATAATATTGCGGATTATCCCAAGCGAAAACGCAGGAAAAATATAATTGAAGAATTGGCAAAAAAAGAAGCCGATCGTGAGGAGCGCAATAAAACCGATCTTTCCGATGATATGAGAACGCCGCCTGCGCTATCCGAGGATTTCACCGCTCCGACGAAAGGGGAGAAAGCTTGTGGTAAAAGCTTAAAATTGCAGATCACAAGGGATTTGTTCGCCGAGCAGACATTGGAATATATAAAGTTTATTTTACGCTCCCATAGCGGCGATATTCCGGTAACGGTTTATTTGGAGGAGAGTAAAAGCGTGCTTCCGCTCGAAGATGAGTTCAGCTGTTCCTGCTCCGATGAATTGATGAGAGATTTAAGGAGCCTGCTTGTCGATAATAATGTTATTGTTGATATTGCGAATTGAGTATGATTGGAGGGTATCATGAATGCGAATCTCAATATTGTCGATAATCCCGATGACTTCTCTGCGAATCACACCGTAAAACGCATAGGCGTTTTGACGAGCGGCGGAGATGCTCCGGGAATGAATGCCGCCATAAGAGCGGTTATCAGAACGGCGATATATTTTGATATGGAAATATACGGCATAGAACGCGGATATGAGGGCTTGATAGAGGGAAGCATCAAACAACTTGATACCGCATTTGCCGCGGATATTTTGCAGCGTGGCGGAACGATATTGAAGACCGCTCGAAGTGATGATTTTAAAACAGCCGAGGGGAAACGGATGGCATACAGCATGTTGAACAACTTCGGTATAGACAATCTCGTTATAATAGGCGGTGACGGAAGCCTGCGAGGGGCCTTGGAACTCGCGGATATGGGTATCAATGTAATGGGTATTCCCGCCACCATTGATAATGATTTGGCATATACGGATTTTACAATCGGTTTTGATACCGCAATAAATACCGTGCTCACGGCTATAAGCAATATAAGGGATACATCCACTTCACATGACCGAACCACGATAATAGAAGTGATGGGACGGGAGTGCGGCGATATTGCGCTATATGCGGGTCTTACGGGCGGAGCGGAAAGCATACTGATACCGGAGGAGCCGCTCGATTTGACGCGGGTAGCACGAAAGTTGGTTCAGGGCAGAAACAGAGGGAAAAAACACAATATAATCATTAAGGCGGAAGGCGTTGATATTACTTCATAAGATTTGTCGGATTAAATACTTTAAAATAATGGAATAGCCTCG
>CAUUCX010000126.1:0-3409 GCA_963543615.1 uncultured Eubacteriales bacterium
ATCAAAGCTGGTAAAAAGCCTATTGAGATTTACGGAAAAGCCGATATACCTGATATCGATGATTCAAAGCTCGGTCTTCCGGGATCCCCGACTCAACCGGGTGAGCTGTTCGTTCCGGATCTCAAGAGAAACGCAACTCCTATCGAGGGAGATGTGGATGAGATAGCAGCACAGATTGTGGCGCTTATCAAAAAGGCCGCCGGCGGAATAGCGTAGTTTTAGGGAGGAGTAAAGATGGATATTAAAAGAGTAATGATATATGCCGAGCAGGCAAACTGCCGTGTTGAGGCTTCATTTTTCGAACTCCTTTCTAAAGCAAAGGAGAATTTCGGTGATTCACCTGAATATGCTGCCGTAATAATAGGTACTGAATTTCAGGGCGAGATCGAAGAATTAAAGGAATCCGGTGTTGATAAAGTTTATGTTATGGATGACAAGAGGCTCTGGGTTTACAATCCTGAGTTTCATGTACGCGCAACGGTTGAGGCTATCAAGCAGTTCGATCCTTGCGTATTCCTGATCGGTGCAACCGCATGTGGAGAGGAAATCGCTCCTACGGTGGGACAGATTTTCCATACAGGTGTTGCGGCGCATTGCGTGAACCTTATTTACAAAGAAGACGGCACTTTCGCTCAGATGGTGCCTGCGTTCGGCGGTAAGGTTATCGGTGAAATATTCACTCCGAAGACCAGACCGATGATGGCAAGTGTTAAGCCGGGAATGTTTATAGCATCTCCACAGCCAAAAAGAGCGGGTGAAGTTATCAATCTCGATCCTGCTGTCCTCGATGAAGTTAGAGGGAAGATCAAGACCATTGATTCGAGATTTGAGGAGATGAAGAAGCTTCCTGTTGACAAGGCCGATGTTGTTGTCTGCGGAGGATTCGGTATGGGCGGTCAGGAAAACTGGAATTTGCTTGAACAGCTCGCATCAATGATCGGTGCAGCTGTGGGAAGCACGAGGCCTCCTGTTGATGAAACATGGGTGGAAAATGATGCCAATATGATCGGTACAAGCGGTAAATCAGTAAGGCCTAAACTCTATTTGGGAACGGGAATTTCAGGTGCTACGCACCATGTTTGCGGTATCAAGGATGCGGGTACTATTATCAGCATTAACTGCAATGCGGATGCGGAGATTTTCCAGGCTTCGGATTACAAAGTTGTGGGCGACGGTGCTACAATTCTTAAAAAGGTAATCGAACTGATACAGCAGGAAAAGGATTTCTGTAAGGTCGACTGATGCCGATTTTAATCATATGATTTCGGCGTAGTTTACAGAATATATTGCAAATTGGGAGATGCTTTGTGTGCATCTCCTTTTTGCGTAAATTTTAAGGATGTGTTAAAATAGCATAGTTGGGATTGTAATATTGAGGAGGAAAGCGATGGATATAAAAAAATTAAAAAATGATTTTTATTGGGTGGGAACGCTTGATCCAAATCTTAAGATATTTGATATAGTGATGGATACCGAGTTCGGTACATCGTATAATTCATATCTTCTTTGTACCTCTGTCGGCAATGTGTTGTTTGATTGCACAAAAGAGACATTCTACGATGAATATGTGGAGAGATTGAAAGCGGTTACCGACTTGAGCGATATAAAATACTTGGTTGTGAATCACACCGAGCCGGATCATGCCGGCGGCATCGCCAGATTGCTTAAAGATAATCCCGATATTACAGTGGTAGCAACGCAATTTGCTATCAGATGTCTTAAAGAGATAGTGAACTTGGATTTCAAAGCATTGAAAACGGATGACGGCGGCAAATTGGAGCTGGGGAACAAAACCTTGCGATTTGTTCATGCTCCGAATTTGCATTGGCCGGACACGATGTTTACATATATTGAAAATGATAAGATCCTCGTAACATGTGATATGTTCGGGGCACATTATTGTGCGGATTGCATTACACTTTCCGCAATGTCGGGGAAAGATAAGACTGATTTTATGGGCGCGATGGAATTCTATTTTGCTGCGATCATGGCGCCGTTTAAGGAGTTCGTGCTCTCCGGAATAGATAAGATAAAGGATATCGACATAGATATGATAGCCGCGGGACATGGTCCGGTTTTGGATAGCGGTATAGATGAGATAGTGGAGACATACAGACATCTTGCGAGCGTTCCCGTAAAGCCTGATAAGAAGATGATAGTAGTTGCATACGGCTCGGCTTACGGGTATACGCGGGCTTTGAAAGATGCCGTCGTAGAGGGGATACGGGCATCCGGCGATATAGATACCAGAGTATATGATTTGGAGGGGATCGGTACCGATAAAAAAGCTGAATTGATGGCAGATTTGGAAATTGCCGACGGTGTGCTTTTCGGCTCCCCTACATTTGTGGGAGAAGCGATACCTCCTGTTTGGGATGTTTTGATCGGAATGCTCCCCAGAATATATTCGGGGCGTCCGGCTTCGGCATTCGGCTCATTCGGCTGGTCGGGTGAAGCCGTGCCGCATATAATTCAGAGATTGGAGCAGCTTAAAATGGAAGTTTACGGCGAAGGTTTCAGGAAAAAGTTCAAGCCCATGCCGGAGGATTTGGAAGAAGCAAAAGAATTTGGAAAAGGCTTCGGCACGCGAGTGCTCGAAAAATAGAAAGGAGCTGTTATGGCATTTTCAGATGATATCGGAATAGATTTGGGAACGGCAAATGTCTGCGTCTATGTGAAAGGCAAGGGGATAATCCTACAGGAGCCGACCGTGGTGGCGCTTGAAAGGGAAACCGATGATATCCTTGCGGTGGGTGAGGAAGCCAGACAAATGTTAGGGAGAACGCCTGCTAATATCATTGCGGTCAGACCGCTTAAGGATGGAGTGATTTCGGATTATGATATTACAGAGCGCATGTTGAAATACTTCATCAAAAAGAGCGGCGGGGCAGGCAGATTTTTCAAGCCGAGAATCATGGTGTGCGTGCCGAGCGGTGTGACGGAGGTGGAGAAGCGTGCAGTGCAAAAAGCGGCAATGCAGGCGGGCAGCAAGTCGGTATATCTCATGGAAGAACCCGTGGCGGCGGCAATCGGTGCCGGAATTGATATATCAAAGCCCGATGGAGTTATGGTGATCGACATCGGCGGCGGTACAACGGATATTGCGACCATATCGCTCGGTTCTATAGTTACAAACACTTCGATAAAAGTCGCGGGAGATAAATTCGACGATGCTATAGTGAAGTATATGAAGCGTGAACACAAATTATATATAGGCGACAGAACGGGAGAGGATCTTAAAAAGAATATCGGAACGGCATATGAGCGCGAAGAGCCTGTAAGCATGGAGTGCCGAGGCAGGGATCTTGCAACGGGATTGCCGAAATCCGTTTTGGTTACATCAGAGGAGATGCTCGAGGCTCTTGATGAACCTCTGCAAGCGATATGTGATGCGGTTCACAGCGTACTC
>CAUUCX010000127.1:0-3387 GCA_963543615.1 uncultured Eubacteriales bacterium
AGAATTTTCAATGCTCACAGCTTTTTTTATACGATTCAACTGTCAAACTCCCGGAAAATAAGAACAGCTATTCATATGCGGATTTTATTCGGGAAATGGTAATGCGTTATAGGGGCATTGATGAGTTGAATTTACTTCAAAGCATTTCGGATTATATATATAGAGAAAACCCGCCTATAAACGGGATTATAAATAAAGCGGGAGAATGCAGGCGAACGCTTTATCGCCGCACTTTGAACGGAGATATGTATACTTGAGCACTGTGGCAAAAACGCCAAATAAACCGCCGGCGATAGCATATTCAATACAAAATATGTTATACTTATCCCGTCGATATTGTTGTTTGGCTGTGGAGGGAAAATGATACCTTTATCAACGAGAATGCGACCCGCCAAATTGGAAGATTTCGTCGGGCAGGAACATTTTTTAACCAAAAATTCGCTGATTTATAATTCCATTAAAAACGGGACTTTTAAGTCAGCTGTTTTTTTCGGACCGTCCGGCACGGGAAAAACCACGCTTGCCAGAATAATAGCGGGTGCCGGAAAAGGAAAATTTGTTGAGCTGAATGCTTCCGCAGAGGGGATAAAGGAGCTGAAAAACATCATTTCATCTGCGCATGACAGCTTGTTTTCGGTGAATAAAGAATCCATATATGTTTTTATAGATGAGTTTCACAGATGGAATAAATTGCAGCAGGATTCTTTGTTAAAAGCACTTGAAGAGGGTACTGTGAATCTGATATGCAGTACTACCGAAAATCCGTATTTTTCGATAAATAACGCTATAATCAGCAGAATAGGGAGCATCTATGAATTCAAGCCGCTTTCCGATGAAAATATTTTAGCATTGATGAGGCGCGCATTGCTCGATGAAACAAACGGTTTGGGGCGGCGGAAATTGAATTTGCGCGATGATATTTTGGAATACATTGCTTCAATATCTGCGGGAGATGCGCGAATTGCACTGGATAATTTGGAGTTTATCGCTGATAATCTTGCGGAGAATTGTGATGCTTCAATTGATGAGATAGCGCACGCCTTGCAGAAGAATCCCTATTTTTTCGATAGACGGGAAGATTGTTATGATATGATTTCCGCACTGCAAAAATCGGTTCGGGGCAGCGATCCCGATGCCGCGATTTTTTACCTGGCAAAGCTCATGGACGGCGGAACCGATATAAGGGCTATAGGCAGGCGATTGGTCGTTATGGCGACTGAGGATGTTTCGATGGCATATCCGAATGCTGTCGTGATCGTCAATTCATGTGTTGAAGCCGCATTGCTTTGCGGTTATCCCGAGGCGATGATTCCGCTCGCACATGCAACCGTTTTTCTGGCATCATGCCCGAAATCAAATTCAGCTTATATGGCATTGAGCAGGGCTTTAAAGGATATTCGCTCACGTAGGATAAGCGGAGTGCCGCCTCATCTGAAAGATTCGCATTACAAGGGTGCGGCATCCTTAAAAAGAGGACTTGCATATAAAAATCCGCATGAATTCGGCGGGTATGTTGAGCAGCAATATTTGCCGGACAGTTTATTCCGTGAGGCTGTAAGATACTATTTCCCGGGGGACAACGGTCAGGAGAGCAAATTCGCGTCCTATTTGGAGAGTTTGAAACCGAAGTCCGGTCCCGAAAAATCGCGGGATTCTTGCGATGAGAGGGATGAAGCTGTTAAGACGGACAAAACGGATTCCGATGTCGATGTGTGAGATGTAGAGGGGATATGCGATGACTGAAATTATTAGAGCACCGCACAGCGGTTTTTGTTTTGGCGTTGCAAAAGCTGTTAAAACGGCGTATGAAGCACTGGAAAGCGAGGATTCGGAAGTTTATATTTGCGGCGGGTTGATTCACAATAAAGCTGTTACGGACGACTTAACCGCTAAAGGGCTGATCGTTATAGAACGCCCGTCGGAGGCAAGGCGGGGAGGTGTTTTGTTGATTCGTTCTCACGGTATGCCTCCGGAAGCATATGTCGAAGCGAAAGAGAATGCGCTTGAGATTGTAGATATGACTTGCGTTTTCGTTGCCAAAATCCATAAAATCGCCGAGGAAACAAAGAAAAGCGGCAAGCGCCTCATAATATTCGGAAATGCCGAGCACCCTGAAGTTGTCGGCATAAACGGTTGGTATGGCGGGGATGCTATAATAACAGGCAGCGTTGATGAGGTCGAGAGATTAATAAATGAGAAATATCGCGACGGCATGAATGTGGAAAGTGATTGCGATGAAGAATTTGTTTTGGTCGCACAAACGACGAGCAATGCGGATAATTTTGAAAAAGCGAGGCAACTGCTTGAAAGAAATCTCAAAAATGTGCAAACCTATAACACCATTTGTGACGCGACTAAAAAAAGACAGGAATCTTGTGCCGAATTGGCAAAAAAATGTGACCTCTTTTTAGTAATTGGTGACAAATCCAGCTCCAATACTTTGAAACTATTACAGATTTCACAGAAATTTGCAAAAAAATCGATTTTTCTTGAAAATAAATACGACTTACCATTGCAAGATTACGGCATTTATAATAAAATTGGAGTTACTGCTGGTGCTTCGACACCGGAACCGATAATTAAGGAGGTCATTTCTAAAATGAACGAAAACATCACTGAAACAAAAGAAGCTAATTTTATGGATAACCATATGGAGGAGATTGAAAAATCTTTGCGTCTGCCGCGAAATGGTGAAATTATCACCGGAACCGTTTTGGAAGTTACGGACAGAGAATTGATTGTTAATCTCGGGTGTAAGAAAGACGGCATAATACCCGCTCACGAATTGACGCTGGAAGCCGATCAGGAAATTACGGATTTATTTAAGGAAGGCGACGAGATTCAGGCTAAAGTATTATCGCACGATGATGGTGATGGCAATATCCTCCTTTCTAAAAAGAAGGTAGAAGTAAATGAGCACTGGGGCGAGATAACGGACGCATTTGAGAACAAGACCGTGATTGATGTAAGAATATTCAAGGCGGTCAATGGCGGTGTGCTTGCTTCATATAAAGAGGTGACGGGATTTATCCCGCTCTCACAGCTGTCGGATAAATTTGTTGAAGATGCGGCTGAATTTATGGGGAAAGAACTTCCCGTTCGCGTTACAAAAGTTGAAAAGGCAAAAGGCAAGGCTACATTTTCACATAAGATTCTCTTGAATGAGGAGAAACAGAAAAAGATCGATGCTGCATGGGATAAAATCAGCGAGGGTGACATAATCGAAGGAACTGTAATGCGATTTGAGGATTACGGTGCATTTGTAGATGTCGGAGATATCGACGGATTGCTTCATATTTCTGAAATCTCATGGGGCAAGTTAAAGCATCCTCAGGAAGTTTTAACCAAGGGCGAGAAAATAATGGTTAAAGTCCTTTCGACAAATAG
>CAUUCX010000128.1:0-3359 GCA_963543615.1 uncultured Eubacteriales bacterium
GCGATGCTCAACGATAAACCGATACTGCCGCTTTCTTCAATTCCGGGGATAGGACAGATTTTTTTCGCGCATGATGTGATAGTCTATATCGCCTATGCGATATTCATAATTGCAGGGGTGTATCTCTACAAGACGAGATTCGGTCTCAATCTTCGTGCGGTCGGCGAAAATACAGGGGCGGCTGATGCTTCCGGTGTCAATATCAATTTATATAAGTATACGCATATAGTCGCGGGGGGGATGCTTTGCGGACTCGGCGGCGCATATCTTTCTCTTGTAAGAATTCCGATATGGCAAGCCGATGTAGTGAACGGACGCGGATGGATTGCCGTTGCGCTCGTAATTTTTGCCTCATGGAATCCGATAAAGGCATTTTTCGGTGCGGTGCTGTTCGGCGGTCTCAGCATATTGGGATTGAAATTACAGGCGATGGGGATACACATCTCACAGTATCTTGTCGATATGGTGCCTTATATCGCTACGATTCTGATAGTTGTAATCAGTACGCGCAGGCAAAATAAGGAGAACAGTCCGCCGAGCGACTTGGGTGTAAATTATTTCAGAGAGGAACGCTGATTTGTTTTGGGGAGGTGCTTCATGAGTTACGGCATGGACTTGCATCTGCACAGCTATTATTCGGACGGAACGCGTTCGCCGCGCGAGGTCGCGAAATGGGCGAAAGAGCAGGGAGCGGTTTTTGTTTCCCTTACGGATCATGACGGCGTTGACGGATTGCCCGAGTTTTTTGATGCAGCAAGCGAGCTCGATCTCGTTGCAATACCGGGGATTGAAATTTCTTCCGAGGATTCTGTTATCTTGGAGAACGATTTCGAAGTCAAGCTCGAAATACATATGCTCGGTTACAATTTTGATTATAAGGACAGTGCCCTGCTTTCAAAATTGCGGCTCATGCGGGAGCGGCGTTTCGCCAGAAATGAGAAGGTAATCGCAGCCTTAAGGGAAATGGGTTATTACATAAATGTTGAGGGCCTTCTAAACGAGCGCAGCAACGGGTATATCGGCAAGCCGCAATTCGCTGAACTGCTGGTACGGGCGGGATATATTTCACATCCCAAGGAGGCTTTTGAGAGCACAAAGTTCTTCGGAGGTGAACCGCTAAAGAGTATTAAAAAAGTAAAAGTCAGTGCGGAAGAGGCGATAAACATGATAAATGATGCGGGCGGCACGGCGGTTATTGCCCATCCGATACAGCTGTACAACCTGCGTGGATGCGGCGGGGAAGATGAAGCGGTATTCTTTTCAAGAATCGATACTCTAATCCGAAAGTATAAGGATTTCGGGCTTGGCGGCATCGAGTGCTTTCACCCCGACCACAGCCTCTCGGATTCCATGCGATTCGTCGGTATGGCGCGAAACCACTGCTTGATGATTACAGGCGGCAGCGATTTTCACGGTCCCGAGTTTCTGTGAATTTCATCCTAATGCTTAAAGTTTTTCGATACTCGTAAAAAGATTTGAGAGTGTGGGATTTTTTTACATATATCTATTGACATTTATTTACATATAATGTATATTATTGTCAGATGATCATCGTTAATGTGCTTTCTCATTGAGATATCCGATTATGTTGAAAGGGGGATTTATGGATAAGGTGAATAAGGGCAGCGATCCTGTTCGATTTGAAATTAAAGAGAAGATCGGGGTGATTGCGGAATATCCGTCCGGTTGGTCTAAAGAAATCAATTTGGTTTCGTGGAATGATGCCGCACCGAAATACGACATACGAGATTGGGATTCGAATCATGAGCATATGTCAAGGGGCATAACATTACATGTCGATGAAATCAAAAAATTGTCGGAACTGATTCAGGATTTGGCTGTGTAAGATGCCGATCGTGAAAAATGCTCTATGCAGAGCATCAATAAATCAAAATATACTACTCAATAACTTAAAACAAAAAAGCAAAGGGCGGAAATTCCGCCCTTTAATGTATTTTTGCGCGTGTTTTGCTCTTATGTTCGATTTTCATTGTAATTTCTCGTGCAAGCATATACAATGGTCATAATTATATTTTCATTTGAGAAATCGCTTTCGAAAATGCGGGGGGTCGGGTATGAAAATAAATCTTATCAAACAATTGAGAGAAGAGCCTGAAATCATAGAAGTTGATCGCGGTACTCCCGTGCGGGAAATCGCGGACAGATATCAGGGGGAATTGGCATATAGGGTTTTGGCGGCGCGCGTGGATAATATGATAGTGGATTTGAACGAGATGCTGGAAAGAGAAGCAACCGTTGAGCTGCTTGATATGCGCGATACGGCAACGAATCTGATATATCAGCACAGCTTGTCTTTGATATATTTGAAAGCGATAAATGATGTGCTGGGTAAGGTGCGCGTTGAAATAAAGAATTCACTTAACAAAGGGCTCTATACCACCATTTATCCCGTTAGTGCGGTTACCGAGGAACAGATCGTGCGGATTGAAAGCAGAATGAAGGAACTGGTGGCGCAGGACATTCCTCTTGTGAAAGAGGTCGTAACGCGCGAGCAGGCGCTTGAAATCTTTACGAATGACGGTCACAACGAAAAGACGCGTTTACTCATGGGAGCTGAGGAACAGCGTCATTATGTGTTTTATTCTCTAAACGGATATAAGAACTTTTTCTACGGGCTGATGGTTCCCTCAACGGGATATGTGGAATATTTTGAACTCAGAAAATATGGAAACGGAGTGCTTTTAAGGTTTCCTCACCCGTCCCGCCCGGACATGATTCCCGCCTATGTGGATGAAGTGAAAATGTATGGAGCTTTTCGCGAGGCGAGTATCTGGGGCAGGCTTATGGGGGTTTCTTCGGTGGCGGATTTGAATGAAAAGGTGGACAACGGGGAATACAAGGAACTGATACAGCTTTCTGAAGCCCTGCATGAAAAAAAGATTGCGGAAATAGCAGATACGATCAAGGAAAGAAAGCGCAGACTAATATTGATTGCGGGGCCGTCTTCATCCGGAAAGACTACATTTGCAAAGAGGCTGTGTGTGCAGCTCAAGGTGAACGGTTTGAACCCTCTTTACATGGGAACGGATGACTATTTTGTTGAAAGGGCGGATACGCCTCTTGATGAACAGGGCGAGCCGGATTATGAAAATCTCGGGGCAATGGATATCAACCTTTTCAACAGCAATATGTGTGATCTCCTTGCCGGTGAAACTGTGGATCTGCCTACTTTTGATTTCCTCGCAGGGCACAAGGTTTACGGAAAGCGAATTACAAAGATCAGTGCGGATCAGCCGATAGTAATAGAGGGAATTCATGCGCTGAATGAGGCGATGACACCCGGATTTTCACGAGATGAGAAATTTAAGATATATATAAGTCAGCTCACGCAGATAACC
>CAUUCX010000129.1:0-3344 GCA_963543615.1 uncultured Eubacteriales bacterium
GCAGGTGTTTCAGCCGGGGCCGCTTCCGCTGCAGGTGTTTCTGCCGCTTCTGCAGGTGCCGCTTCTGCCTCAACAGGTGCCGCTTCCGCTTCAGGTGTTTCTGCCGCCGCCGGTGTTTCTGCCGCCGCCGGTGCTTCTGCTTCTGCCTCAACAGGGGCCGCTTCCGCTGCCTGGGCTTCTTCCGCTGCCGGGGCTTCTGCCGCAGGTGCAGCCGCTCCCGCGGATTTCGCTTCCGCTATTGCAGCGAGCGTTCTCACCAATTTGCCGACAGGCGCATTCATGCTGCCCATGAATTTCGCGATGAGTTCTTCTCTTGACGGAATGTTGGCAATTTTTTCAATTCCCGCCGCATCATAGAGGACTCCCTCAACAATGCCCGCCTTGAATGCCATTTTTTTGTAATCGTCAATTGTCTTTTTGAGCACTCTTGCCGGCGCAGTGGCATCTTCATAGCTGAATGCCAATGCGGAAGATCCGTTGAGCACATCGCTAAGTCCTTCAAAATCACTCCCCGCAATCGCCCTCTTAATCAATGTGTTCTTGTAAACCTTGTAATCCACATCCGCTTCTCTGAATTTCTTACGCATAGCATCCGCTTCTGCAACGGTGATTCCAAGGTAATCGATAACTACAGCCGATTGCGCTCTGTCAAATTTGTCTCTTATTTCGTCAATTATGATTTGCTTTTCTTTTTTTGCCGCTTCTGACATTTTTTCTCCTTTCCGACCGATTAAACTTTAGCCGAAAATCGGTCTTTTCCCGTGTCCCGTACTGAAATAAAAACCTCGCATTCATTTTAGTTATAACTATAGCGAGGCAGTTTTATATCGTACCTCGGCGGGCGATTAAGCATAATGCTCCCGCTGTCTACGGTTATTTTTCGTTTTTTTAGTCGTTCCTTACGGTGGTTACCTTTACTCCCGGGCCCATCGTAGATACGAGTGTGATGCTGCGGAGATACTGACCTTTTGCAGCTGCCGGCTTCGCCTTTACGATCGCTCCCATGAGGGCTTCATAGTTTTCAAGCAGCTTTTCGGCGCCGAATGATTTTTTCCCGACCACCGCATGCACGATATTGTTTTTATCAAGTCTGTATTCCACTTTACCGGCTTTAACTTCTTCTATTGCATTCGCAACATCCATGGTTACCGTTCCGGACTTGGGATTCGGCATGAGCCCTTTAGGACCGAGCACTTTACCCAATTTGCCGACAACTCCCATCATATCGGGCGTTGCAATAACAACATCGAAATCAAACCAGTTTTCTTTGACAATTCTGTCGGCTAATTCTTCGGATCCCGCATAATCGGCTCCCGCATCTTTAGCTTCCTGTTCTTTAGGTCCTTTCGCGAAAACGAGAACCTTCTTCGTTTTACCCGTTCCGTGCGGAAGTACGATTGTACCTCTCACCTGCTGATCCGCGTGTCTTCCGTCGACGCCCAGCTTCACATGAACTTCCACGGTTTCATCGAATTTTGATGTTTCCATCTTTGCGATCAGGTTCATAGCTTCCGCCGCACTGTAAATGTTCTGACGATCATACAGCTTGGCCGCTTCCTGATACTTTTTTCCTCTTTTAGGCATTTGTTACCTCCTTGTGGTTTTAACGATTACTATTGAAATAGATTCATCTCCCACTACTGTTTTTCTTCTACAACTACACCCATACTGCGCGCCGTTCCGATAACCATTGCGGTCGCGGCTTCCACGCTTGCAGCATTCAAATCCGGCATTTTGGTTTTTCCGATTTCTTCCGCTTGTGCGTAAGTGATCGTGGCCACCTTTGTCTTGTTCGGTTCACCCGATGCTTTGTCCAGTCCTGCCGCTTTCTTTATCAGAACCGCTGCAGGCGGGGTCTTGCAAACGAAATCAAACGAACGATCCGCATAAACCGTGATTACAACAGGAATAATCATTCCTTGCTGATCCTGGGTTTTGGCATTGAACTGCTTACAAAAGTCCATGATATTCACGCTCTTTTGTCCAAGCGCCGGTCCTACCGGTGGTGCCGGAGTTGCTCCGCCTGCGGGGATTTGAAGTTTGATATAGCCATCAATCTTTTTAGGTGCCATCTGCTTCCTCCTTTCATAATATTGTTCAGCCATGAAATACTGATATATGTAAATCCAATCGGCTTATCGTTTTTATGCGCGGCTTAAAGCAACGCGCGGTTTAGAGTTTGTCCACTTGATTGTATTCGAGCTCAACAGGTGTATCCCTGCCGAAAATCGAAATCATCGCGCGCAAGGTCTGTCGTTCGGCATTTACCGCCTCTACAACACCCATATTGCGCTCGAAAGGCCCGTTTATCACCTTTATGAGATCGCCTTCTTTTATATCCATGTCGATGGTAACGGTTTCGACGCCTATGCGCCTCACCTCTTCTCTGCTGAGCGGCACAGGCTCAAGGCCGTGGCCGACAAAACCCGTAACCCCTTGCGCATTTCTGACAAGATACCAAGAGTCATTCGTAACTACCATCTTAACCAAAACATAGCCGGGGAACATTTTTTTTGGCTTCACCTTGCGCTGGCCGTCTTTTGAAATCTCAACCCTGTTTTCTTCGGGCACGATTACTTCTTTAATTAAGGCCTGCATTCCGCGGTTTTCAACCATCTTTTCGATATTTACTTTTACTTTTTTTTCATGCCCCGAATAGGTGTGAATCACATACCATTTGGGTTCCAATGAACCCCTAAGACCCGACAGCATTTTTTCATCTATCGCTTCCGGCGAACTCTCGGCACCCCGCTCATTTGCTGTATCACCGAGATTTTCCGAACATGCCGAACCTGCCGCACCGGTCTCATTTTCCACATCTGTGCAGGTAGGATCCAAATTCATATCCTTATCAGTCATCGTATCCTCACTTTCAAATGGGGGTGTTCAACGATTAAAGTTTAACGCCGAGCAGCGCCTTGAGAGCCGCCAAAAATCCGGCATCAAAAGCAAAAAACAGCAATCCGAAAAATGCGCAGGTCGCGATTACGACAAGCGTGTAATTACCCAATTCCTCTTTAGTCGGCCACACCACTTTTTTCATTTCAGTGCGCACACCTTTGAAATATTCTTTCAGTGCGCCTTTCTGCCTCGGCTGTCTTGCCGGCGCTTTCTTTTCAGGTACAGAACCTTTATTGTCTTTCTTTTCCTTCGACATTTCCAACTCCTATCCGAACAATAGATTAGATTGCTATGCTATTTCGTTTCCTTGTGCAATGTGTGCGATTTGCAGAACTTGCAATACTTTTTGAGTTCCATTCTATCTTTAGTATTGTTCTTATTTTTCATTGTGTGATAGTTTCTCTGCTTGCATTCAGTGCACTCCAATATGGATTTGATTCTTG
>CAUUCX010000130.1:0-3335 GCA_963543615.1 uncultured Eubacteriales bacterium
TGTTAAAGAAAAAAGGGCTTTATCAGAAACTTTGGAACTTACAAAACAAATCAAAGGAGTGGAAAATTTTTAAGAAGGAAAGATAGTTCTCCCTTATGGCGTCCTCGGCAAGTTTAGTGCTTTTTTAATCCCAATTTTTGTTATATAATGAATCCTGCTGAAAAACATTTTTTCGCCAACTTTACACCGTGTTTTAAAGTGGAGAAAAATGACGTATGATTTGTAGAAATGGATGGCATGATGGGGAAGAATAACAGCATAATAATCGGATGTCTTTGTGCTTTGGGTGCCGAAGTGATGTATGGCATGAGTTATGTGTTTACGAAGCAAGCTGCGGAGATTGCCGGTATATTGCCCTTATTGGGCTGGAGATTTTTAATCGCCTTTGTTGTAATGAGCATACTGGCCGCACTTAAAATTATTAAGATAAATCTCAAAGGAAAAAACTTGAAACCGATTATTATAGTGGCTCTGTTAAGCCCCGTAATTTATTTTATCGGTGAAACATTGGGCATAAGCAAGACAACGGCATCCGAGAGCGGTGTGTTTCTCGCCTGCATCCCGGTGGCATCATTGGTCGCCTCAACACTCATACTCCGCAAAAAACCGTCGCGGCGGCAAATTACAGGGATTTTGATCACGCTGGCAGGCGTATTGTTCACAGTTTTTGCCGTAGGCGCCTCATCAAGCCTTTCGGTTCCGGGGTATGCATTTTTGATGATAGCTGTGATATCCTACGCATTATACTGTGTTTTCGTTGAGAAAGCCGCCGATTTTTCCGGTGCAGAGATTACTTATGCCATGCTCATTGCCGGTGCGATTGTTTTCATCGCTCTTGCAATCGGTGAATCCATGCTTAACGACAGCATCAATGTATTGGTGAGTTTGCCGATTCGAGATTACGGTTTTCTTGCAGCAATACTGTACCAAGGCGTGGGATGTTCCATTTTTGCATTCTTCTGCTCAAATATAGCTATTGAAAAAATCGGTGTCAATCGTATGGCCTCATTTATCGGGGTGGCTACAGTGGTTTCGATTATTGCCGGAGCGACCTTATTGCATGAACAGTTCACCCTGTGGCAAATTATCGGAGCTGTAGTAATCATTGCCGGGGTATATATAGCGAATGCAAAAGAGCCGAAAAAACAATGAGAAATCTCGATTTGTAAATTCAATATTTATTTTGCTGAAATCACACAACTTTATAATTGCAAGGTTTAATAGGGTATAGAAAATTTTTCATATAGTTGGTATACTATGACTGCAGAAATGGAATAAGGCACTGGAAACCCGAATTCCGGAGCCTTATTTTTTATCACTGTGGTTAGCTATGCCTAACTACAGAAAGCTCGAAACTTCAGGAGGTATTTTTATGAAACAAGATATTAAAGAACAACTGCTAACCAAAAGACCGATAGATTTACTCTTTCAACTATCTATTCCGGCAGTTATGGGAATGATAGTAATTGGTCTATATCCGTTAATGGACGGAATTTTTGCAGGAAAAATCATAGGTCAAACAGCAATGACAGCTTGCGGGGTTGCAATACCGCTCACATTCTTCAACAGCGGTGTTTCAACTTTACTTGGTGTAGGCTCCGCTTCTGTTCTGTCAAGGGCAATTGGAAAGGGGGATCAGAAAACCGTAGATAGAATTATGGGCAATTTGATTTTCTGGGTGATTTTATTTTCGGCAATCATCACGATTGGCGGTATTCTTCTCGCTCCTCATTTCCTATCTATGGTAGGTGCAACAGGTGAAATAAAAGCCTATGGTATCAGATATCTCAGAGTGCTTTTTCTCGGCTCTCTATTTGTAAACTTCACACAGTCGTCAAACATGGTCATGCGCGGCGAAGGACTTATGAAGAAAGCTATGATGATTATGGGTGCTTTACTCAATATCATTCTTGATCCAATCTTAATGATCGCTATGGGCAAATACGCCATTGAAGGCGCTGCGCTTGCAAGTCTCACAGCACAGTTTCTTCAAGCGGTTATAACACTTCATTATTTCTTGAAAAGGAGCAAGGTTGTAAAAATCCATAAGATACGGTCAGATGCGGAAATCAACAGAGAAATGTTTGGAGTGGGTTCGTCGGCCATGATGATGCAGATCCTATTTATGATTCAACAAACAATGCTTTATAAAATGGCATTTAAGTATGGCGGAGATCCGAACGGAATTTTAATGGCGGCCTCGCTTCGCGTATATGCCTTTTCATTCATTCCGCTTTGGGGAATGAGTCAGGGGCTGCAACCTGTTGTAGGAACAAACTTCGGGGCAAAACAGTATGACAGAGTAAGAGAAGCTATGAAGATATTCTCTATTGGCGGACTTGTACTTGCAGCAATCTTTTGGATTCCGGCTTTGCTGCTTTCAAGCCGAATACTTGCCCTGTTCGGTGTAGAAGCAAGTATTATTGCACAGGGAGTTGGCAACTTCAGATTGTTCTATTCTGTATTTGTCTTGTACGGAATAATGGTTATGACAATTACCTTCTTCCAATCTATCGGAAACGGAAAGAAAGCGGGAATTATTGTAATGTTTAGACAATTATTCTTATTCATTCCTGCAATGATTCTTTTGCCGGCGGCATTCGGAGTAAAAGCCGTTTGGTTCACACAGCCGCTTGTCGATTTCATCATGATAGCCATAGGGCTTGTAATGATGATAAGTGAACTGAAAAATATGGGACGGACCAAGGAATAATCGATAAAAAAATAAAAAAAAATCGAAAAAATCAAAAAAGTGCTTGCAGTGTACTATGTGTCATGGTACACTATGGTTGCAGAAGGGGAAATCTGAAAAGGAGGGGGATATTATGTTTGAAATTGATTTGAAGAGCAGAAAATCAATTTATGAACAGGTGACTGATAATCTGAAAGAGCTCATCGCTACAGGGGTTTTATCAAGCGATGAGAAATTGCCGTCGGTTAGAGCGATGTCAAAGATGCTGACTGTCAATCCTAACACTGTTCAAAAAGCATATCGGGAGCTGGAGTATCAGGGGTATATATACACAGCTTCGGGGCTCGGTACTTTTGTGACCAAGCGAGAGGATATGCCGATCGATACTGCTAAAATTGAAGAACTTAAAGAGGTAATACGCGAGGCCATCAGAGAACTGCTTCTGCTCGGCATGTCACTTGATGAAATCGGCGTAATTTTGAAAGAGTTAAAGTTGGAAAGGGGTGAGGGAAATGATCAAAGTAAATGATGTTTCCAAGAGCTTCGGGGGTTTTAAAGCGCTCGATTCATTAGACCTGAATGTTAAAAAAGGTTCGATATACGGGCTTGTCGGGACTAACGGTTCGGGTAAAACCACAATCAT
>CAUUCX010000131.1:0-3307 GCA_963543615.1 uncultured Eubacteriales bacterium
GGGAAACCGGGACTCATTATTCTGTCCATGTCCGTGTTCCTGATCTGCATGTTTGCGCTGTATGCCAACGGTGTGGATTTCTTCCTTACGGGATTTGTGGTTCTGATAATCGGGCTTGTAGGATATCTGTTTTGCAAATGGATGTATAAGGGCAGAGTGGTAGATGATCCTGCGGTATATCCGCTCAATAAAAAGACGAGGCTCGGACTCGGCGATTTGATAGATATCGGCGTGTACGTGATTCTTTCGGGCGCGGTTTCGCTGATAGGTTCCGTGTTCGCTTATTTATATGAAGGCAGCTACGGCACGGAATATTATTTGGAAGAATACGGCACGGGATTGTTCAGCAATTTTGACGGCATGGTTTCGCTCTGCAAATGGCTCGGAATCATCTTGATTGTTGCCGGTTTTGTAATTTGGTATATCGGAAAGGTCACCGAGGGCCCGGAACTTGCAAAGCTGAAGGAAATGCGCGATAAAAAACTGGACGAGCGAGTGCGCGAACTGCACGGTGCGCTTCCGGGTGAAAAATAATTTCTGCGCACGATCACTTGATTCGATGCGCGTAAACGGACCGGAATATCGGATTTTTTAATGCATTCATTAAGCTGTTCGATTTGTTTTAGATATTTAATTGATTAGACCTGTAAAGGAGGGAATTTCATGAAAAAAGTAATGGTTTGCGGTTGCGGCGTACAGGGTACGACAATTTGCAGAAAACTCGATTTGGAACCTAATGTTGAGGAAATCATCTGCGCGGATTACGATATTAAAATTGCGGAAGAAGTTTGCAAGATGATGAAAAAGGGCAAGCCCGTAAAGGTCGATGCGAGCAATATTGATGAAATCGTAAATGCCGCTGAAGGCTGCGAGCTCATCGTTAATGTAATGCCGCTCGATTTCGGCGTGAATGTGCTGGAAGCTGCGATCAGGGTAAAGGCGAATTATCAGGATCTTGCCGCATGCGAGAATATTGCGGACTGCCCGGATCCGAGAGACAATTGGCTTGAAGGCATCAAGATAATGTATAACGATTACGGCAAGCGCTTTGCCGAAAACGGTACTACAGCCATCATCGGCACGGGTTCCGCTCCCGGCGTTATGTGCGTTGTTGCAAGAAAAGCGGTAAACGAGCTCGATACTTGCGATACCATGAACATGATGGTGTATGAGGGTGTGGAAGCGAAAAGATTCCTTCCTTACTGGTGGTCGCCGCTCGTAGCGCTTTCCGATATGGAAGAGGATGCCTATGCTTTTGAAAACGGGGAGCACATCAGAACCACGCCTTTTTCAAGACCTGTAAAGAGATCTTGGCCTGAAATGGGCGGCAGGGAAGTTACCATGATCGAGCATGCTCATGACGAACCTGTATATGTAGGATTCAATCGCGAAAAATTCTTCAAGGGATGCAAAAACGCATATTTCAAATACGGCGGTGTGGGCGTGCAGTTCGCCGAGGCGATTTATCGTGCGGGACTTCTCTCACATGAGGAAGAAGAAATCAGGGGCAGAAAGGTTGTTCCTTTCGATGTGGTGCTCGCTCATACTCCTGCACCTCCAAAGACTCCGGCTGAAATCAAGGAGATTTTGGATGAGGGGCTTATAGCTGATGAGGGCGCTTTCGTGTGCGAGGCATATGGTAAAAAAGACGGCAAAGACGTGATGGTGGATCTTCATGTTTTCGCTCCGGGCGTTGTGGAAGCATATGAAAAAGATAAGATGTCGGGCGAGATGTATT
The DNA here is from genome assembly GCA_963543615.1 of uncultured Eubacteriales bacterium. Taxonomy (GTDB): domain Bacteria; phylum Bacillota; class Clostridia; order Peptostreptococcales; family Anaerovoracaceae; genus CAUUCX01. The sequence continues at coordinate 1,739 of CAUUCX010000131.1, forward strand.
TGACCGGTCAAGGGGCGTTCCTGTTTACAAAGCTGTTTGTAAACAACAAAGTAACACAGCCGGGCTTGATATCCTCGGATATGCTCAATGACGAGCAGGTGGAGCAGTACCTCGCATGGGCAAAAGAGCTGGATATCACATATGAAATCGACATCAAAGAAGGTGTTGTTTGGGAAGACAAATAAAATACTCAAGCTCGAAATAACGGGTTTTAACAAGGCTTTTTAAGTAGCCCCAAAAAATAAAGACCCCTCAAATTATCGAGGAAACTCAGAAATCAGGCTTTTGCGCCATTGCGCCGAAGCCTGATTTTTAGTTTTATTGCTTCAATATCAATTGCGATCCATACTCTACTTTATCGCTTTGCTGCGATAAACAGGCATGCAGGGATACGCCTAAATGCGAATCCCCCCCCCGCCCGGAACAATGCGAGCGTGTAATCGCAACGGGTTTGCCATATATAACATCTGTAATAAAATTGACAAAAATCTTTTTTTGTAGTATATTCACCATATAAGGAACGGCGTTCCGAAAATCGACATCTACATTATCATTTTAATGCTTTTATTATTTTTTTATTATTTCTTATTTTAGATTTATGGAGATGGGTTAGATGGATAGTAAAATCAATAATGGCGGCGGGTCGAATTATCAGTTTCAACGAGCCTTAAAGCCGAGGCATGTCAATATGATAGCCATAGGCGGCGCGATCGGAACGGGTATTTTCGTTGCACTCGGTTCCTCGCTCAGTCAGGCGGGGCCGGGCGGTACATTGGTCGCTTACGGCATTATCGGCATCATGGTGTATTTTCTCATGACAAGCCTTGGAGAAATGGCTACGTATTTGCCGGTTTCAGGTTCTTTTGAAACATATGCGACGAGGTTTGTTGATCCCGCTTTGGGATTTGCTTTAGGCTGGAATTATTGGTATATGTCTGCGGCTACTCTCGCATCCGAGCTCGTTGCTGCGGCGCTTGTAATGAAGTTCTGGTTTCCCGACACACATGCCATCGTGTGGTCGGCATTGTTCTGGGTATTGCTTTTGGGCTTAAATCTATTCTCTGCGAGAATGTACGGCGAGTCGGAGTTCTGGTTTGCGGGAATTAAAGTTACTACCATTATAATATTCATAGTAGTGGGTTTTCTCATGATAGTCGGTATGCTTGGGGATCATCAGGTCGGCTTTGAAAACTGGTCGCGCGGGGAGGCTCCGTTTGTAGGCGGAATTGCTTCAATAATCGGAATTTTTATGATTGCGGGATATTCATTTTTGGGAACGGAAGTAGTGGGCATCACGGCGGGCGAATCGGAGGATCCCGAGAAAAACGTGCCAAGAGCGATCAGGTCGGTATTTTGGCGCATTTTGCTTTTCTATATAGGCTCAATCATCGTGGTGAGCTTCCTCATTCCTTATGATGATCCGAATCTTTTATCATCCGATCTTGAAAATATAGCGGTCAGTCCGTTTACATTGGTATTTAAGAGAGCCGGTCTTACGGCGGCGGCAGGTGTGATGAACGCGATTATTCTCACATCCGTTCTATCCTGCGGGAATTCAATGCTTTATGC
>CAUUCX010000132.1:0-3266 GCA_963543615.1 uncultured Eubacteriales bacterium
GATTTGCCGACTCACAGGAGCCGACACGAACCGCGAGCTAACATTTGTTCGAACTCTAACTACTTAACCATATAGCGATATAAGAATTCTGCGATGAAGAGGGAAAAGAAAGCTTTATCAGTTTTTTAAGCATCCGATAGGAACTATATATATTCCATCTTCTCTCCTATACGCGAATTCCCCTATTCCGACTACGATCATCATAAATGACGGTTGCGGCATTTTAGTAGTATCAAGTTTATCTGCAAGTGTTTTGAGATTAGTGACTCCCTCTTCTATTGCTTTCTGTCCGCCAAGCTTTATCTCGGCTAATCCATACTTCCCATTTCTCAAATGAATTACCGTATCACACTCGAGTCCCGACTTGTCTTTATAATGCAGCACTTCACCATCCAAATATCCGGCATAAACTCGTAAATCCCTAACACACATCGTCTCAAACAAAAGCCCCAGCGTATTCAAATCATTTAATAAATCTTTTGGGCCTATCCCCAGTGCTGCTGTTGCTATAGACGGGTCTACATAATACCTGGTATCGGTTGTTCTGATTGCCGTCTTGGAGCGCAAATTGGGATTCCAAGCAGGCATATCTTCCACTACAAATATTTTTTTCAATGCGTTTATATATGATGCAATGGTATCTTCATTTAATTCATCCGTATCATTTGCCTGAATGTCACCTCTCAAGACTGTGCTTGCAACCTGCGCTCCTTGATTGCGCGCCAAAGATTTCATCAGCCTTTTTACGCGTTCAGGATTTTTGTTAACTCCATCCGCTCTGTTTACATCGGACTTAACAACTGCATCATAATAATCCGTTGCTTGCGAAAGTGCCGCTTTTTCACTCATTCCTATCGCTCTCGGCCATCCACCTCTACATATTTCAAATGCCAGCTTATCAAGATTCAAAGAATTGATTCCGACAAGCTGTTTTGGAGTACAAAACAGTTCTTCCAAACTCACTTCCCCTGATGACTCTTCCGATTCATATAACGACATAGGGCGCATAGTGAGCCAAGTGAATCGTCCCGTTCCCGAATGCGTTATTTCTTTTGAATCAGCAGGAACTGCAGACCCCGTCAAAATAAACTGCCCTTCATCTCCTCTAAGATCCACTTCATATCTTATCGCATCCCACAGCCTGGGAGCAATTTGCCACTCATCAACAAGTCTGGGTATTTTCCCCTGCAACAAACGCTCCGGGGCAATTTCCGACATCTGAATATTAACATCTCGTTTAGAAGGCTCGTCCACACGCAGCACACTGCCGGCAAACTGCATTGCAGTAGTTGTTTTCCCACACCATTTAGGACCCTCAATTATTACAGCACCTTTTGCTTTCAACTTATCCTTAAGTATTTCATCCGCGATGCGTGATTTATATTCTTTCATATTCTCACCTCTCATGCCGGATTATAGCATTTTTTCGGCGCTTTGGCAATTATTTTTTCGGCGTTTTGGCAGTTGTTTTTTCGGCGTTTTGGCAGTGAGTAAAAGTCTCGCTCTTGCTAATCGTTCTTTTGTGTTACATGCACCTTTATGAGATTTGTGGTGCCGGAAATACCTATCGGTACACCTGCGGTAATAACGATCAGATCATCATAATCGAGCAGCCCTTTTCTCATCGCGGCTTTCACCGACTGCTCAAATTCCATATCCGTTGTTTCCTGTTTTTCGGTAAGCAGCGGATATACGCCCCACAGGATCGAGCAGCGCCGCGCCACACTTTCCGTGTATGTCGATGCGATTATCGGGCAGTGCGGTCTATATACGGACACCATGCGCGTTGTCCTGCCCGATGCCGTGGTCGTGATAATCGCCTTGGCGTTCAAATCTCTTGCTGTGGAGCATGTCGCATTGCTGATCGCATGTGTAACGGAATGTTTATTTACGCTGAACAGGAGATCCCTGAATTCATCTATGTTTTTTGCGGATTCGGTTCGCAGCGCTATATCGGTCATCGTTTTTACCGCTTCCACCGGATATTTCCCCGCTGCGGTTTCACCTGAAAGCATTATCGCATCGCTTCCGTCAAATATCGCATTTGCGACATCTGTAACCTCTGCCCTTGTGGGACGCGGATTTCTCATCATGCTGTCCAACATCTGGGTTGCGGTTATCACCGGCTTTGAATTGCTGCGCACCTTTCTGATCATCTCCTTTTGCACAATCGCTATCTCGCCCATCGGGATTTCAACGCCCAAATCCCCTCTTGCGACCATTACTCCATCGGAGACGGCTATGATTTCATCTAAATTATCCACACCCTCCTGATTTTCGATTTTTGATATGATATGTATATCCTGACCGCCGTTTTTATCCAGTAATTCTCTTATCTCGAGTACATCCGATGCCTTTCGTATGAAAGATGCCGCAATGAAATCCACCCCATGCTCTATCCCGAACATCAGATCTTGACGATCCTGCTCGGAAATAGCGGGCAGATTGACCTTGATATTGGGAACTGCAACTCCCTTGCGATCCTTGATTATCCCCGGATTTTCGATAATGCATATGATGTCGTCATCGGATATCTCCTGAACAACCATCGAAATAAGGCCGTCATCCATCAATACCATATCGCCCGGCTTAATATCATCTATCAAACCCTTGTAGCTGATACTGCATATATTCTCATTCCCGAGGATATCTTCACGCACGGTCAGCGTGAATCTTTCACCCTGTTTCAGCAGTGCCTGACCGCCCTCAAATCGTCCGGTTCTTATTTCAGGACCTTTTGTGTCGAGGAGAATACCGATAAACTCATCCATCTCCGCTCTCACCTCTTTTATGATTTTTATCCTCGCTGCATGTTCTTCATGCGAACCGTGTGAAAAATTCAGACGGCAAACATTCATTCCCGCCAAAATCATATCGCGGATAATCTCGGGTGTATCACTGGCGGGACCTATGGTGCAGACTATCTTGGTTCTTTTTTTCATCGCTTCTTTGAACATTTTTACACCTCATGAATCAAGTCATATCTTGCAATTTCCTCTGACAAAAGGCTTATTACATGGCAAATCCTTTTAGTAAAAAAGCAGCTTATATAAACTGCTTTTTGCGATTCAATTTATTGTTTTCGAGCATTTCTATGGACTCAAGCGCAAGCCCCGTTCCGACAGCCACGCAGGACATCGGATTTTCAGCGATTTTCACATCTATGCCCGTTCTTGCCTTTATTCGCTTGTCTATACCCCAGAGCAATGCTCCTCCGCCGGTCATCATTATGCCGGAATTGCTTATATCCGCGGCGAGCTCGGGCG
>CAUUCX010000133.1:0-3231 GCA_963543615.1 uncultured Eubacteriales bacterium
GGTTCTGACAAACCGAGCTGATTCACCCTGTTTTCGATTACCGCCTGCGTCTGTTCCATCAGGAGCTGCAGTTCCTTGCCTTTCTTATCGGTCTGCGCTTCCATAACCACAAAAACTCCGCCCTCGATATCAAGCCCCATCTTCATTTCGTCTTTCAGCGGCTTAACCGGACCGATTCCTTTGAAAGAAACGACCCAACCGAATACTACGATCACGACGATTAAAAATGCCAAAACCCTCTTCAAATTGTACTTCATCTTAAAGCTCCATCCTCAAATAATATTTTCCATTGTTCTCTCAAATCGTACCGCTTTATAAAGCATTGAAATCAAAGATATTTTCAAGAAAACGGTAAGTTCAATCAAACCCAATATAACATTAACTGCACTAATAAATAATTTTACTACTTTTTAACGAATTTCACAAGACAAAAGGGGGATTTTTACCAATCTCCCGCAAAAAACAAAAGTCCCTTTCGCAAAAGGGACTGCTTTCAAAAGTCTTTATTCAAGCCGACATACTGAAAAATATCGGATACAACTCACTTAAGCCTCTTCTGTTGTATCTTCCGAAACGGAATCCTCTGCAACAGCAGCATTCTCCATAGAATCGGCTTCCTCCGCAACAGCGGGTGCAGATTCCGCATTCTTGCCGCCGCCCATTCTCTTCGGTTTTGCTATGCGCTCCTCGGCGACCTCTTCCTGTTCATCTTCGGCTTTTTCCCTTTGAGGCGCATTTGAAACGGTTGAATCAGCATACTGCATTATGCCCCACCTTGCGATTTCCATCCTGACTCTATCGTTTCCGGTCTGGAGAATAACGGTTTCATCGCTGATTCTTACAATCTTTCCACGAATTCCACCAATCGTATAAACCTCATCTCCTACCGAAAGATTTGCTCTGAAATTATCGACTTTCTTTTGCTTCGCTTTTTGCGGTCTTATGAGCAATAGATACATGAGTATGATAAAGAAAGCCAATATTCCTATCTGCATATATGATTGATTCATAACTGATTCCTCCTAAACTCAGAGCCTCTCTACATTGTAATATTTCAAAAGCCGTTTTGGCTAACTTGGTGCCGGCGGTGGGACCGACGCGCTGCTTCCGCATCGCCCTCCTCACACTCCGCTTCGCTTGTGTTCGGACCCCTCGCTACTCGAAAGCCGTTTGGGCTTTCTCATCACGCTCGTGCCCTCTCGGGTTCGAGTCCCACTCAATAAACTCGATTCAATATTTGGCTAACTTGGTGCCGGCGGTGGGACTCGAACCCACACGATGTTGCCATCACGGGATTTTGAATCCCGCGCGTCTGCCAGTTCCACCACGCCGGCGCAACTCTTCAAGCAAGTGCGACTTTTATTATCGCATTTTTTCAAAGAATATGCAATCGCTTTATTTAATTTTTTCGGTAAATTTCCCAGGATTGACAAACATATGTGACAATCTTGGAAAACTGTAGAATTTTTATATTGACCTGTGGCTCAAAGTGAATTATAATGAGCCCTGTAGTTGAAATTTCGCGGTTGTGGCGGAATTGGCAGACGCGCACGGTTGAGGGCCGTGTGGGAAACCGTGTGGGTTCGAGTCCCACTAACCGCACCAAATACATTAAAAACGGCTAAAATGGCCGTTTTTTTATCTAATCAAAAGCTGTTGCAAATTGTTACGGATTTCAAATGCATCGACTTAAATCCCTTGTTATTCTTTCTCGGCTTTCGGTTCGATTTTAACATGATACACATGCTTCCACTCTCCGCAGTTATTGTATAAATTATTGAAAATCGGAATCGGTTCGGCTTTCAAACTCTCCGGATATACCATCTCATATTCCTTATATAGGAGCGGATAACACGGCAAATCAGTCGTCAGAATTTGCTTGACAAATTTATAATTCTTCACAAATTCAGCATCGTCAAGCTCCCCACACATCTTGTCGAGTCGCCTGTCGAGCATATAGTTTTTATAATTAAAGTTATTTCCCTTACTGAACAGAAACTGCCGCAAATCGTAGTAATCGGCAAATGTCGCCCCGCCGATATATATATCATAATTGCCGGATGCGATGCGAGCACTGTATTCGTCATATGAAAGAGGCACCGGCTCACATGCAATTTTAATCTCTTTCAATCGCTCTGCGATCATATCAGCCGCGACTGCGCGCGATTCGTTATCCTCATTGTAGATAAGCTGTAATTTCAGTTGATTTCTTTCACCGTCCTCCATTATGCCGTGAATTTCGGCAAATCCCGCCTTGTCGAGCAATTTCACCGCTTGTTTTTGAGAGTGAGGACAAGCATCTCCCGAATTTTCAATCCCCCAAAAATTCGGATAATAGAGTGTATCGGTCGGCTTGGCCGCAGAATAATAGGCACTCTCGCACAATTCTTCCGTATCGACGGCATATGCTATCGCCTGCCTGACTTTCTTCTGCATGAGCACGGGGTTTTGACAATTAAATCCTATAAACTCCACCTTATTTGAGGGAAAACGAACAGTATGATACTCCGTATCCCCCATTGCGATTATATCCTGCGTATCCATATTAAAAAAGACGGATATTGCATTGGAATCTATAAGATTTTTAGCATGAGCCTTGTCGGGGAACATCTTGAAAATGATGATATTTGTCGCATTGCCGTCATAATAATGCTCATTCGGTTCGAGCCGCAAAAATCTCCCGCTTTGATGATCCGCAACCTTATACTGCCCCGTCCCTACCGGCTTAAAACTCGTCTTTTTCTTCCCTTTACCGCTGTTCATGGAATTCGCCTGAATAATTGGAAAAGTTAATTTTGCTTTTAACATATCCTGTTTTTTATGATAATGCAGATATATTTTATACGGATCATTTTTATCCAAGCCGACCTTTTTGATCCCGTCAACATACTCGCCGAAAAGGCCGATGCCCTTGCCGCTCGCCCATTTGTGCCGGTCTATGGAATACTTGACATCATCTGCTGTCAATTCGCTTCCGTCATGCCACTTGATTCCTCTTTTCAGTTCAAGCTCCAAAACATTTTCTTCGTATTTGACAATATTTTCGACCAGTTCCGGTACGGGACGCATCGTATCATCAAGCCTGAACAAGCTGCTATATATCAATTTGGAAATATGGTATTCATCCTCCAGATTCATAGTAACGGGGTTCAATGTATCGATCACTGCGGACGGGATGTATATCTCATTTGATTTGATATCCTTTGTCTCATCACCGTTTTTCAAAAAAAT
>CAUUCX010000134.1:0-3223 GCA_963543615.1 uncultured Eubacteriales bacterium
ATATTCCTACTCCGGATTTCGGATTTGTGCCTCCTTGGGTGAACATTCCGAAAGAAGTGCAAGCACCGATGATAGTTGAGGCTCAAATTATAAATACGGGTCTTGTTGCACTTACCGACGTAACCGCGAATATAATACGCGAAAACAGCACCGATACCGGTATAAGCATAGTAGGCGGTGGATACATAGGTGAAATTCCGGCCCACGGTTCTGTTCGCATACAATTGCAAGTTCAGCCGGGTTCATATAATTTGAAATATAAGGGAGGAGCCGGCGGTTTTGCACCTAATTTCATAAAACTTACTGCAAATTATGTCAGCTTTGATGAAGATACCGGATTGCCGGAAGTTCCTGCGAGATCCGTTCAATCGAGCTTGCCGCTGTATAATCCGAGTGACAAGCCGGTCAGTGTTGTAATCAAGCCTGTCGATGGCGGACCTGTTAAGGAAGAGGAATTCAAGATGCCGGAAGGTCAACTTGAGGAAATGGATTATCTCCTTCCTCCTCCTCCGCCACAGCCTACCGAGGAAGAGGAGAGCGGCAGCAGCGTATATGAAATAGTTAAACTTACTCTGAATCAAACTGCCGCAATTGAACGGCAGGCATTTGATGCAACTCTAAGGGTTTCCAACGGATATCCGGCATATGCGTTGCAGAATATGAATGTTAAAGTGGTGCTTAGCGAGAAAAACGGGAATGTGGTTCCGGCTTCGGCATATGTTCTGAAATCGGACGGTGTCACGGGTATAGATACGCTTGACGGTACATCGGCACTGCCTGCAGGCAGATCTCTTGTAGGGAAATGGCAGATTATTCCGCTCAAGGGACTCGGCGGCGATGATCCTGTCAACGGCAAGGAGTATTATGCTAAGGCGGAAATAAGCTATTTCGTGAATGGAGTGTTTGTTGAAACATCTACCGAGGGCGTTTCTATAACAATATATCCGCAGCCGCAAATTAAATTGCATTATTATGTTCCGCATAAGGTTTATTCCGGAACGCTTTTCAAATTAGGCGTATGCGCGGAAAATAACGGCAGCGGATATGCGAGGAATCTTACAATAGATTCCGGAAAGCTCGATATAAGTACGAATGCTGCCGGACTTCAAACCGATTTTGAGATAAACGGCGGTTCGTGGGGTTCATCATCCGGAGAGGGCTTCAAGTTAACTCTCGGCGATATCGCTCCCGGTGAAAGGGTTAGCGGGTATTGGCTTGTAAGATGGAACATGTATGAAAGCGGGCCTGATGAAAAAGGTTATGAGGGAGAATTCAGGAAATTTACTGCAAATATGTCACATAAGACATATGAGGGTGTGGAGCTGGATTCTTTGATTGTAGATGTGACGACCGAGATAATCGGAAAAGATGATGTGCTTTCCGATCTTAACGGGAAATCACTTGCGCTTATCAATGAGGGAACAAGCGGATTTCCTAATTATCTGGTGAACCTTGAAACGGGACAGAAGAATTCGGTACATGTGCCGGATAATTCAACCGTTGTAGAAGCGCTCGGTCCTGATAATGATATATTGAGACTAAAAGTTCCTAAACCGGCATTTACATTCGGTGAAAGCGATACGAGATATCATGTAATCATGATTCCGGATGAGAATCCGGCAAGCGCTATTGCAGAGGTTAGGAGAACAACAAAATATGATACAAATCCTGAGAAGAAAGGCGTGATTTTATCACAGAATAATTACTGGAGAGATTATGGCTATATATACATAATTGATGAAATCCCTAAAACGGATGATGCAGCCAACTTCGCGGATAATGCATGGTACGGCATTGAATTCGGCACAGCGGCGAAAATCAAATCTGTGGAATATGGTCGCAAGTATAATATTCCGGGAGAGGATGAGGAACAGATCGCATATTACGATATAGGCATTAAACCGTGTGCGGGAGATAATGTTCCTGTGCGTGCGCAAATAGAAAACAAGGGAAAGAGCGTTATGCAAAATGCCTCGGTGAGTTTTGAGGCTGAACATGACGGGAAAAAAGTTTTAATAGGAAACAGTCCTGTAATTGGTGAAATACTGCCGGGGCAAACGGCGTATGCTTATCAAATCTTCGTTTTGAACAATCTGTATGACAATCAAGGAAATCCTATTGAGGATATAAGCGGTGATTGGATACTCAGGGCGTATCTCGTGGAAGGCGGAGTCATAAACGAAAAGATAAAGAATGAAACACGGCTTTCGGTTAATTCCGCTCCGGTGCCGATTGCTGCCGATATTGCAGATGCCATGGCAGGGAAAACAGTATATTTTGATGCCGGAAGGTCATATGATCCCGATGGATATCTTGTAAACTATCTGTGGGATTTCGGTGACGGCGCTTCTGCAAACGGGGTAACCGCTACGCATGTATATTTAAGCGGCGGTTCGCGCCAAGTGAAGCTTACGGTTACGGATAATAATATGACCGCGGCAACGCAAATTTTGACGGTTACAGTGGAAGATGAACGGGCAGATCTTAAGATTACGGATCCTGCTATAAGCGGAGACCCTATGGCGGGCATCAAATTCTTCAGAAAAGACAATGAGCAGGAGATTGCAAGAAATGCACTTTCCGAGGGTATGGATGTGAGAGTGAGAGCTTGCATCTACAATTCGCCGAATTCAACCGATACAAGCAAAGCGGTTGCGGACAGGTTCTATCTGGGCTTCTATGTGGACTACGATTATGTGCGCAGTATTCAATATGATGCATCTCAAGCGCATATAGAAAAAGGGGAGAAAGCATATGTGTATTTTGACTGGAAAGTACCTGCCGGCAATCATATCGTGAGTGTGGTTGCCAACGATATCGGCAGGAATACTGAAGAACGCTACTATGATAACAACAGACTCTATGTGCAGTTGGGTGCAGGTCAAATATATTTCCCTGATATGCTTTGTGTAACCGATGCAGATGGACCGACATTGAAAGCAAATGTGGGTAAAACCACTCCGTATAAAGCAAATGTGCCGCTTTCCGTAAAGATAAAGAATGTAGGCTCCGCAGATGCGGGTGATTTTGATGTGGCATTTTTCGCAAATGGAAAACTTGTAGCACTTGAGGCGGTAAACGGTTTGACTCAAAATGAAGAGAAAACCGTAACGAGCAGTTTCAAACCTGTGGCGGGCGGTCACTATGAAATAAGCACTATGGTTGACGGACCGCGAAGCCGCATAGTGGAATTCAGTGAAAGTAACAACAAGCAGCGGATTGA
>CAUUCX010000135.1:0-3218 GCA_963543615.1 uncultured Eubacteriales bacterium
CCACAAGAATAGAAGTTCGCATAAAATATGCAGGCTACATTGAAAAACAGAATTCTCAAGTCGCGGCATTTAAACGCATGGAAAAAAAATCACTGCCAATTGATATTGATTACAATGAAATTGACGGCTTGCGCTTGGAGGCAAAAGAAAAACTCTCACAAATCAAACCCGCTTCAATAGGGCAGGCATCTCGCATAATAGGAGTTTCTCCGGCGGATATAAATGTCTTGCTGATATGTCTGGAAAAACGGAGAAGAATGTGTTCAAAAAAGAGCGTTTCACGTGAAACATAATGGAGCGGGATTTGAAGATGCCCGCATTCTTATAAGCGGTTTGAAATGGATGTTCGATTCTATGCAATTGGCAGCACCTCTTAAGGATAGGGCAGCTGAAATTCGCAAAAGCCTTTATATGCTTGCCGGAAACAAGATGAATGGACCGAGCAGGGTGTTAGAAAGCTAAAAGATGGCGGCAAGGGACTTTAGTGAGTTGTTTCGAGCTGTTTAAGGCGATAAAATCGAGCAATGTCTGCGAATTTCTTGGGACAAAATGGATAGGGATAACGGTTTTCAAGGAGGGCGAAGCCCCCGGCACATAGGAGATTAGGCGAATAACCATAATAAAAGAATTTTTGGTTTTAATGCGGTGGAGAATATGTATAAGAGACAGCCTAATAAAAGCTTAACTAACTGATGCAGCAATTGCTTGAGATTTGCGAATATGCACCACAGTGCAATGAAATATTGTATAGAAGAAGCTTTGGAAAGGAAGCCGAGATGTGAAATCAATTAAAAGCCACAGCATGAGAATCAGCAATATAGCGAGAAGAGTGTTAAATTTTATAGTTACGAATGAAAAGGCCGAAGCGCATTGTAAGAATGTAGCATTAGTTTTTATGCCGGGTGGCTTTTGTCACATATGTTTGACAATCAGAGAAGCGAACCCGCGCCATGTCACATTATTGGCTGGATAATTTGGGATCTTTATGCTATCATACATGTATATTATGCAGATAGGGAAATCATGAATAAACGATTGGAGGATGAATTTTGGGTAAGTCGATCGCCATTTTCAATCAAAAAGGTGGTGTAGGGAAAACAACTACAAATATAAATCTTGCGGCTTGTCTTGCGGCGAAAGGGAAAAAGATTTTAGTAATTGATTTGGACTCACAGGGGAATACTACAACGGGTCTTGGGATTTCAAAACAGGGATTGGCATATACCAGCTACGAGCTTTTGGTTGATAATACTCCCGTTCCCGTGCAGGGGATTTTAGAGACCGGTGTAAAGAATCTTTTTTTGTTGCCGGCCAGCGTCAATTTGGCAGGAGTGGAGATGGAGCTGGCGGATGAAGATGACAGAGAAAACCGTCTTAAAAGAGGTATTTTCGAATTAAAATCGGGTTTTGATTATATTTTCGTTGATTGCCCGCCGTCCTTGGGATTGCTTACAATAAATGCGCTTACAGCGGTGGATGGGGTTTTGATTCCTATTCAGTGTGAATTTTATGCACTTGAGGGCGTGAGCCAGCTCATGAGTACAATTGATCTCGTGCGCAGAAACTTGAATCCTTCATTGGAATTGCAAGGCGTAATAATGAGTATGTTCGACGGTAGAACAAATCTTTCCATACAGGTTGTCGAGGAAGTGAAGAAATACTTCAAGGGGAAAGTCTATTCTACCGTTATTCCGAGAAATGTGCGACTTGCCGAGGCCCCGAGTTACGGGATGCCGATTATAGAGTATGATCCGGCCTCAAAGGGAGCGGAGGCGTATCGGGAATTTGCAGAAGAGTTTTTGGATTTGGAGTTGTAGCCAGGGCTGCAGTGAGCCGATCCGTTTTAATATAGCTGCTTTGATTTTGTCGTTCTTGAAAAATTGGTTATCGTAATCCCGCTGTCTTTAGATAGGGGGGAGTATTTGGATATATTCGGTGAAATTTGGCATTGTAAAGCATGCTTTTATTGGACATTTCTACTATCGCAATTAAGCGATAAGTATGGAGTTTCAAGGCTTTGCACGCCTGTTGCTGTTTTTTGAGAAAGAGGAGAGGATATTATGGCTAAGAAAAAACCGAGAGGATTGGGGAGAGGTTTGGAGGCTTTATTTGGTGATGTTGAGATAAATTCGAATTCAACATTTAGGAATCCTTCATCATCAGAGGGTGCAGCAGCGGATAATAATGCGATGGTGGCAGAACTTCCGGCGGATGGAGCTCTTAAAAATCAAGTTCTCAACATTGATATAAATGATATCGCCCCAAATCCTGATCAGCCGAGGATGAATTTTTCCGAAGAGAAAATTGAGGAGCTGGCGAGATCGATAGTAGAGCATGGCATTATCCAGCCTATAATTTTGAAGAAAGCCGAACAGGGCTATACCATAGTTGCCGGAGAAAGACGGTGGCGTGCTGCCAGGCAGGCGGGACTGAAAGAAGTGCCGTGTTTAATTAAAGAGTTGGATGCGGAACAGAACGCTATACTGTCTATGATAGAAAATATGCAGCGCGAAGATTTGAACCCCATGGAGGAGTCAAAAGCGATTATCGCATTGATCGAGAAATACGGATTAACACAGGAAAATGTGGCAAAAGCAATAGGGAAAAGCCGCCCATATGTAACCAATGCTATCAGACTGAATAAATTGCCGGAGGAAATTCAGCAGATGGTTCATGATGAGCTTTTGAGCGGAGGGCATGCCCGTGCGCTTATCAATATTGAGGATCATATGCTGCAGTTGGATATTGCAAAAAAGGCTGTTGCAAACGGACTTTCCGTCAGAGAGGTTGAAACGCTTGCAGATGCGGCAAAGGAGCCGAGCAGGAAGAAATCTTCGGATAAAAATGAAAAATCTCAAGCGGTGTTAGCGGTAGAAGAGGAACTCAAGAGCATTTTAGGTACAAAAGTAAGTTTGAAAGATAAAAATGATCGTGGAAAAATCGAAATCGAATACTATTCAAGAGAAGATAGAGAACAACTGATTGAGGCATTGCGAGGCTTGCGAAGGTATTAAAAGAGGCTCCAAATCCCGGAGCACTGTTTGTGTTTTGTTGCTCTATCCATGGTGGAGACTTCCTCCAAATTGTTTTGGAGCGGCAAATAAGCATAGTTTCAATAAATGTTAGCTCACGGGGCATGTCAACTCCTGAGTGTCGCCGGATAGACTTCATTCAGTCCTGATGCAACATGCACCCGCGCTCAAATCGTAACATTCCTA
>CAUUCX010000136.1:0-3189 GCA_963543615.1 uncultured Eubacteriales bacterium
CCTTGCATATAATATTGAGCAATCTACAAACAGAATGGGGAACAGTTTAGTCGATGCCATATTAATTTCAGATAAGCTCTATCGTGATATGGTGGTAGCCGAGACTGCCACATACGCCTTTGAAGCAATGAGCAATATCGCTTCGCTGGCTTCGGTTATGAGCGGTTGGGGCAAGGCCTACGGAAATATAAAGGCATTCAGCAGAGGTGCGGTAAATAAAGCATATGGTTTGTTCGATAAACCTGAAGATTTGAAATTGACGGCAGAAGAAAAGGCTACACTTTCCAAACTGGATCTCATGACTATCGAGGCGGAAAAAGGGCTTATATCCGAAACCTTGAGTGAGATAAAGGAAGCCGTAAACAGAGGGAACGGGAGCAAAGAAATCCTGAATATTCTGAAAAACAAGGTGCCTGAGGTAATATCCAAAGTCAATTTCGATAATGTAAACGAATTCATAGAGGAGCACAGTGACAGCTTGAGCGGCATTATGCAGGGGCTGCGTACACAAGAAAATGTTAAAACGGATTTACGCGCACTTAAAAATTACTCGGATGCGGCGGCTGAAAATGCGGACAATGCTCTGTCTGAGATTGATGCAATTCAGCTCTTGCAGAAAGAAATCAAAAATATGTCCGAATCAAATCCTAATTATGATGCTTCGGCGAAAGTTGCGGAAATCGAAGAATGCTTAAATCGGGCAATAAATTATCGAAGTGAGGCGCAGAGGAATCTGAACAATGCCAGACCGATATATCTGAAACTCAAAGAAACATTAAAAGAAAAGAAGATCGAGCTGGCTTCTTACGCGGAAATTGAGAAACAGATTGCGGATTTATCGGCATATATCGGGGCTATAGATGCAAATCATAAGGATTTGACATTGGTAAGCAAGGGGCTTAACGAACTCAAAAATATAGTGGAGAACAGCAGTGTATCTTCCATTGCGGTTAAGATCGGCGGCGATATGGCTGCAAGTGAACTTTTGGGGATTGATTTGCAGCATTTGACTGATATTTTAGATGCATGGAATAAACATGGATTTTTCAGTATGGAAAGCGGTTCTGCCGTGCTTAAAGCTATCGACAGTGCGACCTTTAATTTCCAAGGATTTGCAGAAAATATCATCGGCATGTCGGATATGTCACAGATGACTGAAATGGTGAGTCTGACACCGCTTTGGATAAAGGAAATCGGTGCTTTAGTGCGCAAATCGGATGTTCCGGGTTTCACGGATTCGCAAATGTGCGATCTGCTTAGAGAGAGTTTCCATGGAAGAGTTGATGTGGCAGGCGACACGGAAACTTATATAAACAGATTCGCAGAGGAGATTGCCGGAGTATCGGATTCGCAGACGAAGAAAAAGATAATGCTTCAATATGCAGTTTTCGGCATGAATTTGCCTGTGGTTGATAATGAGAAATATGCAAAAGGTTTGAAAAGCATATATGCCGGCGATCCTGATGGATTTGATATACTTAAAGCATTTAAGAAGGGCAGCAATGAAGGCACACGCTATATGGACATGTATAGAATCAGAAATCTTGTAAATGATGAGATAGACCGAGCGATAGCATTGCTTCAAAACTATAAGGAGGCTGAACAAGCGTATACATCGTACTATCCGGGAGAAGCATTATTGAATTATATGAAGAGCCTCAATCGTCAAATCGAATATTCATATGCAAATCGCAATGAAAATGGCGAGGTGCTGCCATTACCTGAAAGCAGAGCCGGAAGATATCGTGATATCTGGATCTACAAGGCACAAGGTCAGGAGTTGCTGCCTGCGGAGCTTGCGTTCGGAGATTTGAACAAGGCGAATATGAAAGTACATTCGGTATCGGCGGAGGGATACCGAAATACGGTAATGCGGTGGAATGCGAATATGATCAAGAGTACGCTTGCAATTACGCTGCATGCGGGTAAAGCGGCTCTTGCAACCGTAGGCGGCGGTGCAGCCGGATTCATATCGGGAATTTTAGATGTGGCAAACACCGCGCTGAATTCAGAGATGGCTCCGCTTATTAATCAGTTGGATGAGGCGGATAGAAATATAATGGGCAGATCCGCTATTGCGATGGGGAATCTTTACTTCCAAACCGGGTTCGGTGCCGTGAACGAGTTGGAAATAGCGAAATCCGTCAATTCGGTCTTTGCAGCGGTAGACAAATGGAAGAAAATTGACCCGCCGATTCCTGTTACCGTTATGGGCGTTGATATGATGGATGTAGTTGTTCCGGATGAATTGGATTTCGGTGCGGGGAAAGCTGTTATAAGCGTTAGAAACGATTATGAAAATGCCGCTTATATTGCACCGCGAGTTATCATATGTGACGGTCATGGAATAATAGATTCCGCGACATTGCACAGAAAACTTTTGCAACCGGGAGAAGTGGCGGCTTTCACAGCGGATTTGACTGCTCCAAGGGCGATATTGAGGGATCCTGCAGGATTTAATCTATATGTATGCTTCGAACTTTCCGAGCCTGAAGGCATGTCTATCGCGGGCTTGCATGGACCGTATATTAAACATTTTGCAGCGGGAAATAAGGCGAGCATTGATAAGATTAGAAACACAAATGAGTATGCAATACCGAGAAGTCAATTCATAGGCGGAAAACATGGAAAGAGGGAAAATGTTAAGATAACGGCGAAATCCGGAATGAATGAATTGCGTATATTCTTGGCTGCGCTTGACGGCAGCAATATCAAGATGACTGCCGCAGGAACAGGTGTAAATGAGGCGGAACGCCGCAATATAGTAAATGACGGGGATATGCTTATAATCAAGAATCCGTCAGGCGAATACAATATCAGCATTACTGCCGGTGAAAGAGAAGAATATTTCACCTTGCAAACAGTGCAGATTCCGGCAGACGGCGTGTGCTTTGATACCGCGCAGATATACAAGATGGATAAAAAATTAAGACCGGATGGAGAATACGAATCCGCCAAATTCACCGAAGAACTTCGTATTTTTGAGTCATCCGGACTGGGCGATATTTCAGGCGATAAAATATCCTTTAAGGCGATTTCGTTAAAAGACAAGACAGGAACAGTAAAATCCGTTTATGGGGATTCCGGTTTTGGTATCGCCGTGCGTTCTTTTGGAATGAGAAATGTCGATGATTTAAGCGTATCCGCCGGAAGCGGTTCGAACTATCAACTTGAACTTACAGTTCCCGA
>CAUUCX010000137.1:0-3182 GCA_963543615.1 uncultured Eubacteriales bacterium
ATTCTATCTCACTTTCACTCAACTTCTTACGGCTACAGCTCCCCCTTCCCGTGCCGTATGAGGTATCGTTTTCATTCTGCGCCTCGGAATCCTCCATAGCGGTCGAACTCGCAAAATCCGATGAAACTTCAGACATCTCACCGGTCGAATCCCCCGCCGATTTGCCTGCGATATCTTTATATCCTTTCAGGGCCGCCGCCTGCGAACCGTTGGACATAAGCATCAACATTTCAGCTGCCGCAAATATATCGCTGCTGCGCCTGCTCTCATGCTTTATATCCTCTAACGCCTCTGAAATCCCCGCGAATCCGTTATCGTTTGTTTTTAGCTGTTCCTCCAATATGGAATTTTGCTTTGCCAGTTCTTTATTGACTCTTTTGAGCCCGGCGCCACAAATTATCGACAATACAAGAAGAATGAGAACCGCCAAAATAAGCAGTCCCATTCCCATTCTCGTTTCTATCAAATATTCACTCAATAATCGCATAAAACTCTCGCATTTCAAATATCCCATGTTTCGCCCCGGTTGAATTTTCTTCACGATGTTATACTCATTGAATTATAACACCAATTCACTCTAAAATCAAAGTCCAAACGCACAAAATAAACCCATAAAGCCGACAGGGAGACCACATCGGATCTCCCTGCCAACCGCTTCCCTATATTATCTCAACGGTAAGATATTTCGCGAATGCGAACAGTCGCTCAAATCCTGCCGTTTCGACCGTAAATTATTCGGCGATGAGTTCTATTTTGCAAGCGCATCACCGAGGCTCTTGCAAGCCGCCGCCGCAACATCATCCGGAGCATCATTACAAATAACGAAGTCCGCTACGAGATTGGCTCCCGCGCCCTTGCATTCCTCTTCCCAGTTTCTCATCCATTCGCCGTCTCCCCAGCCGTATGAACCGAAAAGCGCGATTGATTTCCCGGAAAGTGAACCTACGCAATCATCAAACATCGGCTGAAATTCACTCTCTTCAAGTGTTTCCGCCCCCATTGACGGACAGCCGAACGCGATCGCATCAAAATCACCCATCATCGATGAATTGAACTCACTTGCAGTCAGCAAAGCGGCACTGCCGCCCGCAGCCTCCACACCATCCTTAACAAAGCCCGCCATCTGCTCGGTATTTCCGGTACCGCTCCAAAAAACCACTGCTACCTTTTTCATTCTGTCGATCTCCTTTCAAGATTCAATCCGATATATTTTTATTATCTATGTCAATCGGCGAGAGCATACCTCAATGTTCTTCCAAATGTCGGAAGATTATGCCCTTGAGCCGACTGCAAGCTGCCCTATGCCTTTCCCCGCCGCATACATGCGCTGATAGATCTCCGTACATTTTTTAAAGCACGAAAACACCCTGCGCGCTTCATTTGCATCGCCGTAAACTTTCCAATAGCCCGTTAATTTGCTGTTACGACCTTTGTTCTCTATATAGCCCAGCACATCTTCCAGAGGATATCCCAAAAAAACACCTATTTCATGCGGAAAATCACATATCTCTTCCCTGCCGCCTTTGGCAAGACGATTTGCCAGGCAGCTCACGCAATCGCCGGAAAAATCATATCCTTTTTCCTGCATAAACTCGCGGACTTTTGTATCCGCCATGATCTCGTCAAGCTTGTCTACGCGATATACATAGATAAGGGCACGTTTCCCATTCCAGCGCACGATTCTTATGCCGATGTTTTTGCGGCACAAAGTGCACCTAATTCTATCGACATGGAAAGCCGCCTCTCGCGCTGAAGAAAAATCGCAAGCAAACAAATTACCGACCTTCACTCCTGCCAAGGTCGGCGAACATGCATCTATCAGCGCCTTTTCTATTTCATAAATTTTATTGTTTTCACAAGTTCTATCGCTTTTCATCGCCGCTAATGCCGTTATCTCCTGTGTTTTTAACATCTTTGTTCCCACATGTGCCCATCTTCCGCATTCTTCGCAAACCGCAATCCGAATTTAAGCTGTTTGCTATGCACGAGACATAAATCATATTAAGCCTTGCCAACTCGCTCCTCAAGCAAATTGCTGAGCGCCGATGCGCTGCTCGAGGCGATTCTTGCAACCTTGATATTGCTCTTCTTTGCTTCATTTACCGCGCTCAAAACCATCTTATGCGAAACGGTGTTCGTAAAAAGAATCATCAGATCGGGAGTGCCGATTTTCTTTTTCATCGAACCTTTTTCTTTCGTGAAAACTTTTGCGGTACAACCATAGCTCTCGCAGATTTCTTTGTAACTGTTTTCCATGCGTTCATTTCCACCTACAATTACGATACTCATCTGTGTTCTCCTTTTCCGTGGCGAGGCCTTTTGCATTAGCAACAAGCAACTCCGCCCCTTATAACAAGCGGCTTCTCGCCGCTTCTTTCCACAAAATCTCGTTAGGTAAAGCTAACTTATCTCCAATAATACAATTTCTTTGCGCACTTGTCAAGCACTTTCCTCAATATTTTTTAAAATTTTTCAATCAGCGGTTTGTGGAGTCGCTTTTTATAGGCTATGCTTTTTTTGATTTTTGTCGAATATCAAAAAAACGGCTACTTCCAGCCGTCTAAAAATTGGTACACCATCAGGGACTCGAACCCTGGACGCCCTGATTAAGAGTCAGGTGCTCTACCAGCTGAGCTAATGGTGCATATATGCAATATTTGCCTCATGCAAACAGTGCCACAACATCGCAATGATACCATCACAAGATATGATTTGTCAAGGGAAAAACTCGCGTTTTAATCGTCGGCGTTTGCGCACTCAAGCACCCCGCGATCGGTGATAATGTTGTCCACCGGAATATCATGTTCGCTTTTCGGCAAATTTCGTTCAGATATCTGCTCAATGAATGCGATTCCCACTTTTTTAGGCTCTTTTTCCTTGAAAGCGGCGGTTTCCGCAAAAAAACGATCATAATATCCGCCGCCATAACCAAGTCGGAACCCGGATTTATCAAAAGCCAATCCCGGTGTGATGACGAGATCTATTTGTTCCGCTTCGACAAATTCCAAAGCGCTTTCGGCGGGTTCGGCTATGCCGAAGCTGTTTTTCACGACAGTTGAAAACCCCGTAAAAAGTGCAGGCTTCATGATCCCCTGTGTTTTTTCAAGATACGGAATTGCTATTTTCTTTCCGTCCGAAATCATCTTTTCTATGATCTTATGCGTGTCCGCCTCACTCCCGCA
>CAUUCX010000138.1:0-3179 GCA_963543615.1 uncultured Eubacteriales bacterium
AAATTGTCTATGCCATGGCGGAGGAGTGCAAAATTGATATCTTCGATCTGAAAGAAGTCGGGGGAGTTGATTTGTCCGCATATGATCATATCGGATTCGCTTCGGGAATTTATTACGGAAAATTCGACAGGAAATTGACGGAATTCATAAAAAATCTTTCTTTGTCGGACAGCACCAAGGTATTCATCATTTATACAAGCGGTATTGAAAAGGAAAGATATGCTCGCAAAATGGAGGAGTTTATCGCGGAAAAAGCTTGTACGCTCTCCGGCATATTCAGCTGCCGCGGGTATAATACATATGGTCCGTTTAAGTTGATTGGCGGCATCGCAAAAGCACATCCCGATGCAAATGATTTGATCGATGCGAAAGCTTTTATCCGCGGTATTACGAGCATGTGATAGAGTTTTTTTCGGCAAGTTTATGATTTGATTTGTTTTTCAATAAAATGGAGAGGAAAGTTTATGGATATAAGCCTTAACGACAGGATAATGTTTTTTCTTATTGCAGCGTTGATGCTGGCAATAGGAATAGTCGCGATCAGAATTTTCGCCTATATCATAAAAAAACTGCTGAAAAAAACCAAATTGGATCAGGCGCTTCACAAATTCATAGTGAATG
Organism: uncultured Eubacteriales bacterium; assembly: GCA_963543615.1. Lineage (GTDB taxonomy): Bacteria > Bacillota > Clostridia > Peptostreptococcales > Anaerovoracaceae > CAUUCX01. The sequence continues at coordinate 622 of CAUUCX010000138.1, forward strand.
TCACGAAAGCTTTTTTATATATAGCTCTCATCATTTCCATTTTGAGTTATCTCGGAATGGATACAAAGTCTTTAGTGACACTGCTCGCCGCCGCCGGAGCTGCAGTGGCACTCGCGCTTAAGGACAGCTTGAGCAATGTTGCGGGCGGTATAATCATACTGATTTCGCAGCCGTTTAAGAGCGGAGATTATATAGAAGTGGACGGGGCTTCCGGTATAGTAAAAAGCATCGGCATCATGTCGACTACGCTCAATACGCCGGACAACAAAAATGTGAATGTTCCAAACGGCAAACTCAGCACATCGGTTATGGTGAATCACAGCGTTTTAGATAAGCGCAGGGTGGATACACAATTTTCTATAGATTATAAGGACGATATATCAGCTGCAAAGAATGCATTGCGCGAGGTGGCGGAGAGCTGCCCGTATATCCTTGAAAATCCGGAAATTTTGATAGGTGTGAATTCCATAGCGGGCGGGAAAGTGCTGCTTGATCTGATGGTTTGGTGTGCAACGGAGAATTACTCCGATGTAAAATATTTTATAGAAGAAAATGTGAAATCCGCATTCGAAAATGCGGGATTTGGCGGATAGAAAATTTTGGCAATGCGATGACAGAAAACCGCGGGGAGGTTTGAATGGTAGTTTTCAATAATGATTGGGATGATATTCTCGCCGATGAGTTTGAGAAAGAGTATTATCTGAAATTAAGGCGTTTTTTGGTTGAGGAGTATAAAAAACACACGATTTATCCATCTATGTATGATATATTTAATGCAATGAAAATGACGGCGTACAGGGATGTCAAAGCTGTGATTTTAGGGCAGGATCCTTATTATACGCCCAATACGGCTCATGGGCTTGCTTTTTCCGTTAAGCCCGGGATCAAGCATCCGCATTCGCTTCGCAATATATTCAAGGAACTGTATAACGATTTGGGATATGTGATGCCCAAGGACGGCAATTTGGATAAATGGGCAAATGAGGGCGTGCTTCTGCTCAATACCGTGCTCACGGTGCGAAAAGGAGCTCCCGAGTCGCATAAGGGAGAGGGTTGGGAAATTTTTACAGACAAGATTATCGAAAAGCTGAACGAGCGTGAAAACCCCATGGTATTTATACTTTGGGGAGCAAATGCGAAAAAAAAGCTGAATTTGATAGACCAATCGAGGCATAAGGTGATAACCGGTGCGCATCCGTCGCCTTTGTCGGCGCATAACGGTTTTTGGAACGGCAGGTATTTTTCGGGTACGAATGAATTTTTAGAGAGTGTGGGCACAGGGAAAATAGATTGGAATTTGAAGGAGTGAGTTAGTTGGACAGGAATATTATCAGCAAAATTTTTAATTTTTGGGTTTTTATGCTCGGCGGTTTGTTGGTTGGGAAGCTGACCGGCGCCATTCGCGATGCGAAGTCAACGCTGATTCTTGTGTTTGCTTTGGCGATTGTGTATTTGGTGTGGACTCTCATGAAAGAGCGCGGCAAGCACAGGCGCGGTGAAGATGAGGAAAGTTAAAATTATTATGTGCATAAAAGATGGAGAGTTTTAGACTATGGCTTTTACACATTTGCATCTTCATACCGAATACAGCTTGCTTGACGGAGCTGCAAGGATAAAGGATGTAGTCAAAAGATGTAAGGAATTGAATATGGATTCCCTGGCGATTACGGATCACGGCTCTATGTTCGGGGTTATCGATTTTTACAGAGAATGCCGCGCCAACGGGATCAAGCCGATTTTGGGTTGTGAGGTGTATACTGCGGCTCGAACGCTTTACGATAAGCAGGTGCAATTCGACAGGAAGCAGGGGCATCTCGTTTTGCTTGCAAAAAATATTACGGGTTATCACAATTTGATGAAACTGGTATCTATCAGCTACATCGACGGCGAGTATTATAAGCCGCGAATTGATAAAAATGTCCTGCGTGAGCACAGCGAGGGGCTTATCGGGCTTTCAGCATGTCTGGCGGGTGATGTGCCGCAAAATCTTCTGCTCAATGATTACGAACAGGCAAAAAAAGAGGCGATGGCATTCAAGGAGATATTCGACGAGGGCGATTTTTATATTGAGGTGCAGGATCAATTTCTTCCCGAGGAAAAACAGATTTTTCCGGGGCTCAAACGCATAGCGGAAGAATTGGATTTGAAGATGGTTGCTACAAATGATGTGCATTATATAAACCGTGCAGATGCCGAGATGCATGATATCCTGCTGTGCATACAGACTCAAGCGAGTGTGAATGATGAGAACAGAATGCGCTTTGCGAACAGCGAGTTTTATCTCAAGTCGGAAGAAGAAATGAGAGAAATATTCTCTTATCTTCCCGAAGCTATTGATAATACACAGGAAATTGTAGATAAATGCAATGTGGAAATTGAATTCGGGCAATTGCATCTTCCGGATTTTGAGGTGCCTGAAGGTAAGACAAAAAAAGGGTATTTACGCGAGCTTTGCAGCAGCGGTCTTAAATATAGATATGGCGATAATCCGAATGATGTGCAGAAAGACAGACTTGATTACGAACTTACCACAATCGAGAATATGGGATATGTGGAGT
>CAUUCX010000139.1:0-3145 GCA_963543615.1 uncultured Eubacteriales bacterium
AGTTTTTCAAGCTTTCAGATAGTTCCAATGAAGCTGCAAGACCATTCGGACCGCTCCTAAAAGAAGATGCCCCCACAAATATCCTGCCACCCAAAAAAGTTCCTGTTGCCAAGATAACGGCTGCAGCCTTATAGACTGCACCTGTTCGCATTATAACTCCGCATATACGCGAAGCGGTAAGATTTTTAGCCTCGCAGCCTGCTTCATCTCTCGATTCGGATTCACTTTCCACGAGCAAATCCACGACTTCCCCCTGTTTCAGGGTCAAATTCTGCTGATTTTCAAGCGTTTTCTTCATTTCCATGTGATAAGCTGCCTTATCCGCCTGTGCCCGCAATGAGTGAACCGCCGGTCCTTTCGCCGTATTAAGCATTTTTGACTGGATAAAAGTCTTGTCTATATTGATGCCCATCTCCCCGCCCAATGCATCAATTTCACGAACCAAATGCCCCTTACCGGTTCCGCCGATTGACGGATTACAAGCAAGCATGGCAACTGATTCCAAATTCATGGACAAAACAAGCGTATTTTTGCCCATCCGCGCAGCGGCAAGTCCGGCTTCACAACCCGCATGTCCTGCGCCGACAACTATAATATCGTATTCACCCATTAAATATCGCTCTACTCTGCCATTCATACCGTTATCCATCCTATTTGTTTCAGCTGCCGCAATCCACCCCTCTAAAGCAAATGGCATTACGATAGCCTCTCTTTCAAAGCCCGCATTTACTTTCCAAGGCAAAAATTCTCAAAAATTCCATTTATTATATCCTCAGATGTTCGTTTCCCCAAGATTTCCCCAAGAAAATCATATGCTCTCCGCACATCTATCTCAATTATATCTAAAGGCTCTCTAATTCTGACGGTTTCAAGGGCATCGCTTAATGACAATCCGGCTTTCTTGAGCAAATCAAGATGTCTCTCACTCGTAATTACACCTGCATCACACATACGAATTCGCCCCTCATCAATTTGATTCAATATCGCATTCTTCAGTTCATCAATTCCCGCATTGTTTTCTATAGACCCCTCTATAATCGGAATATCCTTTATGGTTTTTCCCAAATCTTCAGGCACAATTTTTCTCGGCAAATCGCTCTTGTTCAAGAAAATAATAGTCGGCTTTTTCCCGAGTTGTGAAAAAATCTCATGATCTTCTTTACTGATCTCCCGTCCCGAATCCAGCACAAATATCGCGATATCCGAATTCTCAAATGCGTTCATACTGCGCTCAATTCCCAGTTGCTCAATGCAGTCACTTGTTTCCCGCATCCCCGCCGTATCGGTTAAAACGATCTTCACACCGCCAATTGAAAAAGCTTCTTCAATCGTATCGCGCGTTGTCCCCGGAATATCCGTGACAATCGCCCGTTCCTCATGCAAAAAGGCATTCATCAGCGATGACTTTCCCACATTCGGTTTGCCGATTATAGCAACTCTCAAGCCCTGACGGACAATTCTGCCAATATCCGCTGTATCTATTATCACATCTAAAGAATCGCCTAATTGCGATATCTGTTTTTCTACCTCGCTATAGCTTTGCTCCTCAAGATCTTCATCGGGATAGTCCAGCGTTGCCGCTATAAAAATCAGAAGCGCTTCAATCTCGTCGCGTATCCTTACAAGCTCATCTGAAAGGCTGCCCTTCAATTGACTTAACGCTGCCTCATATCCGCTCTCGGAGTCGGAATGGATAAGATCCATAACGGCTTCCGCCTGAACCAAATCCAATCTGCCGCTCAAAAAAGCCCTCTTGGTAAACTCTCCCGGCTCCGCAGGAAAAGCCCCCGATTGCAAAATCAGTTCAAGCGTTTTCTTCAATGCGATAATACTTCCGTGACAATAAATCTCCGCCACATTTTCTCCGGAATATGTATGGGGTCCTTTCATGCAAACAGCCATCACCTCATCAATCATATCTCCGCTCTGCCCGTCGATAATATATCCATATCGCATACGACGTCCGCTCATATGTAAAAGGAAATCCTCTTTATCCGGATCCCCGCAATGCAGCTTAAAGACGCGATACAAAACATTAAACGCTTCCTCACCGCTTATCTTGATTACACCGATACCGCCCTCACCATATGGGGTGGCAATCGCCGCTATTGTCCTATCTAAACCGAACCCGCTGCTCAATTAAACTCACCTGCCTTGTCGCCATCATAAAAAATACAACAATCATAAAGCAAGAAATCACCATACTGCCCCAAATCACGGTGGACTTCATTCTATACCAAATCTACAATTATTGCAAAAAAGGAGTGCCGATTCGCCAAGCGTCATCTGCTCTCCTTTTGAAAACTCATAGTTGAAACCCTGCAAATAGAGTCGAATCGTTAATTTGCGATGAATTGCTTGCACAACAAAAGCATTGCAAATCAAAGCAAACTATTTCTTCTTTCTGATTATCAATCTCCTATACGGCTCTTCCCCTTCACTGCTTGTCACGACACTGTTATGCTGCTGAAGCACCGAATGAATAATTTTTCGCTCATAGGGATTCATCGGCTCAAGTCGAACGGATTTTCCTGTTTTTTCAACCTTTGATGCTAATCTAAACGCCAAACTCTGTAAAGTTTTCTCACGTTTGCTGCGATAATTTTCAGTATCCAATACTACGCGGATATATTTACCGCTGTCTTTATTAACAACAAGACTGGTAAGATATTGCAATGCATCCAATGTCTGACCGCGCTTTCCTATGACAGCCCCCGCATCTTCCCCCTCGAGATCTACATACACAGCCGCATTATTTGCCGTCACTTTAACTGCAAGATTTAAGCCCATTTTATCCGTAATATTTTTAACAAACTGACCGGCTATGTGATCCTGAACTTCAAGCAAATCTTTAGGTCTTTCCATACTTATAGGAGTCATATCCCCTTTGCCGCGCCTGCTTTTTCCACGTCTTTTCTCATGTGTGCCAACTTCTTCCGAGCTTTCATTATCCATCTGCTCCGCAGAAGACGATGCGAACTCATCATTCGCACTCTGCTTACGACTCTTTCCGAACTTTCCGAAAAAATTTTCTTCCGCTTTTGATAGGTCGTTTCTCCCGGCGGCATTGAGAGATTTATCAACATGCACCTCATCTTCCAATGAGACCTCTTCTGACTTCATCGTCACCTCGACAAGTGCCATT
>CAUUCX010000140.1:0-3131 GCA_963543615.1 uncultured Eubacteriales bacterium
GATACATATCGTTGGGAGTGTCTTGTGCGCCCGGGAAAGCGCCTTCCGGTCGGTACCGAGGTGGATTTCGGAGAGAATCTTTCTGCCGCAATTGAGGGATACGGCGACGAGGGTACGCGAATCGTTCGTTTTGAATTTGTCGGAAATTTTATGGAGATTTTGGAAAGCATAGGTGAGCCGCCGTTGCCTCCGTATATAAAAAGAAAACCCGAAAAAGCGGATAGGGAGCGTTATCAGACGGTTTATTCTCATGTGAACGGTTCTTCGGCGGCGCCCACCGCGGGACTTCATTTTACAGAGGAACTGTTGAAAGAAATAAAAGCTATGGGGGTTGATATAGCTTTCGTAACGCTTCATGTCGGGCTTGGAACGTTTCGACCTGTAAAGGTTGATGAGCTGCAAGATCATCATATGCATTTCGAATCATATTCGATAGATGCTGAAAATGCGAAAAAAATCAACTCGGCAAAATGCAGTGGCGGCAGGATAATATGCGTAGGGACAACCTCCGTTCGCACCGTTGAAAGTGCGGCTGTTTTATCGGAAGACGGTGATTCTCATGTACTTACCGCGGGAGAGGGGCGTACGGATATATTCATTTATCCGGGATATGAGTTTAAGATGACGGATGCGCTTATCACGAACTTTCATTTGCCCAAATCGACATTGATAATGCTCGTATCCGCAATGGCCGGCAGGGACAATATATTGAAAGCTTATGATGAGGCGATTCATAACGGATACAGATTTTTTTCATATGGAGATGCCATGTGCATATCTCTTTGAGATTCATATATTTGCGATGTTTTGATTTGTGAGGTTTGTAGTGGGGAATAATGCTGTTGCTTTCGAAGTTATAAAGGTGGATTCCAAAACAAAGGCGCGGGCGGGGATTTTGCATACTCCGCATGGCGATATAGAAACACCGGTTTTCATGCCGGTAGGCACTCAAGGAACGATAAAGGCTGTAAAGCCCGATGCGGTAAAAGACATGGGGGCGGGGATAATTCTCGGGAATACCTATCATCTCTATCTGCGCCCCGGACACAAATTGGTGGAAGCCGCGGGCGGGCTCCACAAGTTTATGAACTGGGATAGAGCCATTCTTACTGATAGCGGCGGATTTCAGGTGTTTTCGCTGGGCAAATTGAGGAAGATAAGTGAGGAGGGTGTGCGTTTTCGTTCGCATATAGACGGATCCGAGCATTTTATCTCACCTGAAAAATCCATGGAAATTCAGAATTCACTGGGTAGCGATATAATCATGGCTTTTGACGAATGCGTTTCGTATCCAGCCGATAAAAAATATGTGCAGGAGTCGGTGGGTCTTACCACAAGGTGGCTCAAACGCTGCAAGGAATATCATAAGAATACCGAAAAACAGTCACTCTTCGGAATAATGCAGGGGGGCTGTTATAAGGATTTGCGCTATGAATCCGCGATGCAAATAGTTGAGCTGGATTTGCCGGGGTATGCCATAGGAGGATTGTCAGTTGGCGAGCCTAAAGATGTGATGCTTGAAGTTTTGGATTATTGTGTTGATTTTCTTCCTGCGGACAGGCCGAGATATTTAATGGGGGTCGGTACACCTGACTATCTTTTGGAGAGCGCGGAAAGGGGCGTGGATATGTGCGATTGCGTTATTCCAACCCGACTGGCGCGGCATGGAATGGCTATGACATCGCAGGGTAAACTCAATATCAAAAATGCAAAATTTGAGAAAGATTTTACTCCGCTTGATCCCAACTGCACCTGCCTGACATGCAGGAACTACACGCGCAGTTATTTGAGACATTTGTATAAAGCGAATGAAATTTTGAGCGCTACGCTGATTTCAGAACACAATATTTTCTTTCTGTTGAATCTGATGAGGCAAGCGCGCGAGGCGATATTAAATGATGAGTTTTCAGATTTCAAGAGGAGGCTTTACAGCGATTATGGAGAGTTTTAACGGTGAATCCAAAATCATTTTTAACGAGGCTGATTATGAATTGCGCCCAAAATGCGAAATGATGGACTTGTGCGGCGGCTGCTCTTTTCAGGGCACTCCATATCCGGAGCAGCTAAAGCGCAAAGAAGAGGCTTTTTTAAGCGAGCTTGCTACAAACAAAATACGCTGCGAAGCATATGACGGCTTTTTTGCTTCTCCGCAGATTTACGAATATAGAAATAAAATGGAATACACTTTCGGCAATATAGTAAAAGATGCGCCTCTGGTTTTAGGGATGCACAAGAAAAAGCAGTACATGTCTATAGTTCCGGTAGAAAACTGCCAGCTTGTAGATGATGATTTCAATATAATAGTAAGAGCCGTCAAGAACTTCTGTTTGGCGCGGGAATACAGTTTTTACAATAAAAAATGGAACGCAGGGCTCATGCGAAATCTAATTGTAAGGCGAGGTATGCGTACCGGGGAATTGTTTGTCAATATCGTTGTGACAGATTCCGGGGCTTTTGATGCGGATGCGTTTAAGGAGATGCTGCTGGGTTTGCCGCTTGAAAATAGGATTGTTGGTATTCTCTTGTCTGTGAACAATAGACACTCCGACACCGTCAGAGGCAGTGAATTCAGCGTGATTTGGGGGCGAGATTATTATGTGGAGGAAGTTTGCGGCTTAAAATTTTCCGTGAGCGCATTTTCCTTTTTTCAGCCGAATGTAGCGGCAGCCGAGCGCCTTTATAATTATGCATTGGGATTGATTGATGATTTCAATGACAAGCTGTGCGTGGATTTATACTCCGGAACCGGCACGATAACACAGATCATGGCTAAAAAAGCCAAGCATTCAATCGGTGTGGAAATCGTGGAAGATGCAGCCCGGGCTGCCAAATCAAATGCAGAGCTCAACGGTATCGAAAATTGCAGTTTCATAGCCGACGATGTGCTCAAGGCGCTGGACAATTTCACAGACAAGCCGGATATCATCGTGGTTGATCCCCCACGAAACGGCATACACCCCAAGGCACTGGGCAAAATAATTGCTTTCAATCCGCCGACAATACTCTATATATCCTGTAATCCCAAAACATGCTTCAGCGATGTGAAAGCGCTGCAAAACGCGGGCTACCGAGCAAAACGCATAGCCGGCTTCGACAACTTCCCCTTCACCGACCACATTGAGACGGTAGCG
>CAUUCX010000141.1:0-3065 GCA_963543615.1 uncultured Eubacteriales bacterium
ATACCCGTACCGTCGGAAATCGTAACATAATCCGCACAAGTCACGAAGAAAGCCTTTTTATCGACCTTGATGAACGGCATGAGCTGTTCGTACTCAAGATATTCCAGATCCGCGCCTTTCATCTTGTCTAAAACTTCGTAATTATCGGCGCCTAAAACCCTGTCCGCCAATACCTCGGCAAGATAATACACCTCACCCGCAAACTCACCGCCCGTCATTTTCACCTTGATATAATCCACATCGGGATTTACCGTAAGCGAAACATTTGAAGCGAGTGTCCATGGAGTGGTCGTCCATGCGAGGAAATAGGCATCTTCATCGCTTTTCTTAAATTTAGCCACCAAAGTCAGAACTTTTACCTCTTTGTATCCTTGCGCTACCTCATGTGAAGCCAATCCGGTTCCGCAGCGAGGGCAATAAGGCAAAATCTTATACCCCTCATAGATCATATCTTCCTTGAAAAATTCCTTGATAAGCCACCAACAGCTCTCTATATAATCGTTATCGAGCGTGATATATGGATTGTCCATATCGACCATATATCCCATGCGATCGCTCATTTCACGCCACAGCCCCTCGTATACAAAAACGGATTCACGGCATTTTTTATTAAATTCCGCAATTCCATATTCCTCTATATCCTGCTTACAGGACAAATTGAGCTGTTTTTCCACCTCGATTTCAACCGGCAATCCATGGGTATCCCAACCGCCCTTTCTGTTCACTTTATAACCCCGCATCGTCTTATATCTGCACACGGAATCCTTTAGCGCACGCGCCATTACATGATGTATTCCGGGGCGCCCGTTTGCAGTCGGCGGTCCCTCGTAAAAAACGAATGCCGGGCTGTCTTTTCTTATTGATACGGAACGCTCAAGCAGCTTTTCCTCTTTCCATTTTTCCACCTGTTCATTTTGGCACTCCGCAACCGCTTTATCCGACAAATTTTGAAACATTAGATATCCTTCCCTTTCCCATAATCGATGCGTTAAATTCATAATGACATTGACCGAGGCACACACGATCGTGCAATAAAAAAGCCCTAAGACTGAAATGTCTTAGGGACGATTGTGAACCGCGGTACCACCCTAATTATGAAGATACAAAATCTCCATCTCTCCTATTCAAACATGACTCAGGAGTGATATTCACCGAGGCTTCACCAAAAATCTCTCATCATACGATTTTCTCTCTGTAAGGCTCTTACACCTTGGCTACTGGGTTCCTTCAACGCCTATTAAATTACAATGACCGCAAAGCGAGCCGCCATTGAAGCCATTGTACCACACGAGCATCTCATACGCAACAAAAATCGCCATTCCTATATCACTGTTCGGCTTATGCACAAAGACAATAATCAACAAATGGTATTTCACATTTGACAATCATAGAACAAGTTGGTAGGATTTTGATAGAAAATCGGATAATGTTAATAGAAATTGCTTCAAAGGAGCTTCATATGCCGGCATTGAAAATCATATCTTTTTTACTGGGGATTGCTTTTGCCTTGTTTGGATACTTCATACGCTTTCGCGGAAAGTACAATCTGATAAATGGCTTTAAATCGGATTTCAAGCAAGGGAGGAAGACAGAAGAATACGCGCGGCGTGTCGGAACGATTGAATTTTTCATCGGCATTATATTGCTTATTGTCTGTGCTGTGTTTTTCCTGCTTCCATTTAACGGATATAATAAAGTGCCTCCATCGGATTATGGCGTATTTCTCAACATTAGTCCGGAAGAATCTGATAAATTGAACGAATACCAACTTGTTGTTATTGAGCCGTCTCTGTTTTCCGCAAGCCGGATTGAAAGCCTACACAATACAGGGAAAACGGTATATGGCTATCTCAATATAGGAGCGATTGAAGAATTTCGTCCCTATTATGATCGCTTTCAGAATTTGACTCTCGCTGACTATGAGAATTGGCCGGATGAACGATGGATCGATGTTTCTTCTCCTGAATGGCAAAATTTTATTGTTAATGAAGTAGGAAAGCAATATGCGGATAAAGGAATCGATGGGCTTTTTTTGGACAATACCGATGTATATTATCACTACCAAACGGACAGCGTATTTGAGGGGCTTTGTGCTATTTTGAAAGGGCTTAAAAAGTATGACCTTGCGCTGATTATCAATGGTGGGGATACTTTTGTTTCAAGGTGCATAGAAGAAAATATCGCATCATCTCTGTTCGATGGAGTCAATCAGGAAACGGTATTCACCCGCATAGATTTCACAAGCAAAACCTATAGTCAGCAGGCGGAAGCTGAGACGACATTTTTTCAAGAGTATCTTTCCAAAGTGAAAAAATGCGGATTATCCGTTTATTTATTGGAATACCGAGCGGACCGCGCCCTTTCAAAGCGGATCAACACCTATTGTTTAGAGAACGGCTTTCTTTGGTACAATGCCGATGGGTTGGAGTTGCGTTAAATCGCTCGGTTCCCTTCCACATGCCCCGTGAGGCAACAAGAGTATATATCTTCCTCTAACACTGTTTTGTACCAATCACGCCAAACATAAACTTGTTTTTTGTTATTTGAATATCTATAAAACCTGCCTCTTTCATATATGTTTCAAGTTCTTCCGGTTTCCATGAGGTCATATCGGGAATCATCTCTTCCCAATGTTTATTAGGATCTCCCGGGTCATTAATAATCACGAACTTGCCTCCGCTTTTCAAAACTCTTTTAATTTCTGTAAAGCACTTTTTCATATCCCTCCAAAAGTAGACTGTTTCAAACGCTGTAGCACAATCAATAAAATTATCTTCAAAAGGAAGTCTATCTGCACTGCCCTTATATATTTCGCAACGTTTCCCAATATGTTTTTTATTCACCGCTTTTGATTTTTCTACACTGACATCAGAAATATCAATGCCGTATACCATGCATTTGGCAGACTTATCAAGCAGCCTCTTAATATTGAATCCTCCTCCGCATCCAATATCTACAATATTTCCTTCAGCGGGAACATCAAATTGTGTAAATGCCCATTTCGCCATGGGGCTATGTCCCCAGTTCATACCTGTGAGCATCAGTTTCCCAATTACTCCTTTAGG
>CAUUCX010000142.1:0-3058 GCA_963543615.1 uncultured Eubacteriales bacterium
TTTTTTGATTATGAAATCACCGTCAACGGTTCGGGGCGAACGGATACCGGTGTGCATGCTCTTGCACAGGTGGCGAATTTCAATATTGATACCGCTATGCCGACGGCAAATATGAAAAAAGCATTTAATGATGCACTCATATATCGTAATTTGCGGGAAAGCGGCGGGACTTTTATGGCTCCCGTTAAAATAAAATGGGCAAAGGATGTCGCAGATGATTTCCACGCTCGCTTTTCAGCAAGGGGCAAAAAATACATTTATAGAATTAAGAGAGAATCAAGTTCGAGCGTATTTGACCGCAATTATGTGTACCCTGTGGTGCACGAACTCGACTTGGATTCCATGAAAAGGGCATGTGTGCATCTGGTGGGAGAACATGATTTTTCCGCCTTTATGTCCGCAGGGGCACAACCGATGGACAGCTATGTTCGTGAGATTTTCGATATGGATGTGGCATGTGCTGCCGATGATGAAATAAGAGTGAGTGTGACAGGCAGCGGATTTTTGTATAATATGGTCAGAATTATCACCGGCACGCTGGTGGATATCGGGAGAGGAAAGATTCGAGCAGATAAGATGCGATCCATTCTTGAATCGCAAGACAGGAAAAATGCCGGGCACACCGCTCCGCCACAGGGCTTGTATTTGGCAGAGGTTTATTATGACTGGGATTCTTACGATGTAGCCGGCTCGTAGCGCTTGCCCTGCAACCGAGCATAATGCATAATGTTCGCCGCATAATGAACAATGCAAAGATACTATAGGGGATTAGGGAGGTTTTCATGGCACTTATTGAAAGACCGAGTTGGGATGAATATTTTATGGAGATGGCGCTCCTTACCGCAAGACGTTCCACATGTCTGCGCAGGCAGGTAGGCGCGGTTATCGTTAAGGATAAGCATATAATCGCTACCGGTTATAACGGGGCTCCGGCGGGACTGCCGCATTGCGACAGGACGGGATGTCTGCGCGATCAATTGGGCGTTCCGTCAGGAGAACGTCATGAGATATGCAGGGCTTTGCATGCGGAGCAAAATGCAATTATTCAGGCGGCAATGATGGGAAACAGCATAGAGGGTGCAACCATATATGTTACTCATCAGCCGTGCATCATCTGTGCAAAGATGATAATTAACGCGAGAATCAGCGCGATTATAGCCAAAGAGGGCTATCCTGACGAGTTGGCACTGAATTTGATAAATGAAGCCAATATCGATTATATCGTATTGGAATAGGGGATAGGAGAGTAACGAATTTGCTTTACATGTTATGGTCATTTTTAATAGCCTGCGTTTTAGCGGCAGCTGTTACGCCGCTTGCAATAAAGATCGCACCCAAAATAGGTGCAGTGGATATCCCCAAAGATAATCGCAGAATGCATACGAAGCCGATGCCGAGATTCGGCGGGATCGCTATATTTGCGGGGACCATCACGTCTTTGATATTTTTTTTGCGCAATGAGCCGGGTTACTTGGGTTTGATAATAGGCGGCAGTTTGATATATCTGTTAGGTGTAATAGATGATTTGAAAAACTTATCGCCTAAGATCAAATTGCTCGGGCAATTTGCATGTGCATCGGTTGCATATGCGGGCGGGGTGCGCATACTTTTTATTACGAATCATTTTCAGTCCGGACATATATTCTTTGCGGGAGTCATATGCTATTTGATTACCGTATTTTGGATTGTCGGCATTACAAACACGGTGAATCTCATAGACGGTCTTGACGGTCTCGCCGCAGGGATTTCATTGATTTCATCCTGTGCAATTGCTTATGCCGCATATATACACGGATATTATCCCGCTACGGCGGCAATGCTTGCGATAGCGGGCGGGGCTCTCGGGTTTCTGCCGTTCAATTTTCATCCGGCAAAGATTTTTATGGGCGATGGGGGTTCGTTGTTTTTGGGATATATGTTGGCGACCGTTTCGGTAGTGGGGAGCGTAAAAGGTTCAACATTTGTCGCAATTATCGTTCCCTTCCTCGTTTTGGGAGTACCTATATTTGACATGAGTTTTGCGATTTTGCGCAGGCTGATAAACAGGCGACCTATTATGGAAGCGGATAAGGGACATATACATCATAGATTGATGGCGTCGGGTTTCGGTCAGCGGCGTACTGTGCTTACGATTTATGCGATAGGCGGCACTATGGGCGTTTCCGCGATAATGCTTTCACGCGATTTGTTCATGGAAACGATAGGCCTTATCGGTATCGCGGCAATTTTAATTTATGTATTGTTATTTGATGATACCAAGCGCAATGTTACGATAACGGCGAGGGATATAGAACGCGAGGAACGTTTGACTAAGAAAGGAGATAGTTTATGATCAAGGTTGTAACCGTATTCGGGACTCGTCCGGAGGCCATAAAAATGGCTCCGCTCGTACTGAAGCTCAATGAAGAACCTGAAATTTCATCGGTTCTTTGCGTAACGGCACAGCACAGGGAGATGCTGGATCAGGTGTTGAATTTATTCAATCTCAAACCTGATTACGATTTGGACATAATGCAGCCTGATCAGACCATCAATATGATTACAGCCAATGTGATAAACGGATTGGAGACTGTGCTTGCTGCTGAAAAACCGGATATAGTCCTCGTGCATGGGGACACCACCACAACCTTTGCGACGGCGCTTGCGGCATTCTATGCACAGGTTCCCGTTGGGCATGTAGAGGCGGGACTTAGGACATATGACAAATATTCACCGTTTCCTGAAGAGATGAACCGGATTTTGACCGGGCATATCGCCGATCTTCATTTTGCACCGACCGAGAGAAACAGGCAGAATCTGATAGCGGAGGGCATTGACGAAAAGCGCATATATGTTACCGGCAATACGGTAATAGATGCTTTGTTGCAGGTTGCCCGTAAGCCGTATGAATTTGAGGATGAAGTGCTTTCTCGGATCGATTTTGAGGAAAAACGTGTAATAACAGTGACTTGTCACAGGCGCGAAAACTTGGGCGACAATATGCAGAATATATTTTGGGCGATACGCGATATCGCCGAAGAATTCGACGATGTGGAAATCGTTTATCCGGTGCATTTAA
>CAUUCX010000143.1:0-3056 GCA_963543615.1 uncultured Eubacteriales bacterium
TAAATTATCGACAATACAGGATGTAGATCAAATTCTTGTTATTGAAGACGGCAGCATCAGTCAAAAAGGAACACATGATGAATTGATGAAAGAGATAGGATTGTATAAAAAACTTTGGGATATGCAATATCAAACAGAAGAATGGAAAATATAGGTTTTTACGCGGTAGAAAGCAAACCCCCTGTTTCCGTAAATCGAAAACAGGGGGTTTGCCGTTAAAAGGATAGTCAAAAAATAGTTATAAGCTGTTGTAACCTGCGAGCAAAGCCTTTTCATTCAATTCATTGAATTTTGCCTTGCCCTTATCGGTGAAATAGCGATTCATCGCATCTTTGTATTGGTCGTATGTGAGGAAACCGGTTTTCTTGAGAACTGCGCCTACAAGCGCGATATTTGCGCCCTTAGCATTCCCCGCCTCCTCTGCGAGTTTTTCCGCATCTACCTTTACGACATTGATATCATCTCTGAACGTTCTGTTTTCATCTACCAGCGCCGAATTGGCAAAGAGCCAGCCCCCCGGTTTTACAGCCGATTCAAATTTTGTGATTGCGGGGTCATTAAGCGTTATCAGTATGTCTATTTCCTTTACATAAGGACTTGCAATTTCCTCATCGCTTATCTTAATCATGCAGTTGGCGGTACCTCCGCGCATTTCCGAGCCGTATGACGGATACCATGTGATTATGTTTCCCGAGTGATGACCCGCAAAAGCGATCAACATGCCCGTTGTCAGTACTCCCTGTCCGCCGAAGCCGGAACAAATAATTTGTTGAAGCATTATTTTCCCCTCCTTCCGATAAACTCACCGCATTCGTAAACAGGCATCACAACATCGCGTATGCGCTGAATGGAATCAAGCGGCGTCATATTCCAATTCGTTGGACAAGGGGAGAGAATTTCTACAAAAGAGAATCCCTCGCCGTTAAGCTGCGCCTCTGTTGCATTCTTGATGTATTTTTTGGTTTTTTCAAGATTCGCAATGCTGTCTACGCTTCCGCGTGCCAGGTAAGCGATATCGAGGTTTTTAAGCGTTTCAATCGAATTGAAAGGGCGACCGTTTATTTTTGAATCGCGACCGTGAGGCGTTGATGTCGTTTTTTGGTCGATAAGCGTTGTAGGCGCCATCTGCCCGCCGGTCATGCCGAATACCGTGTTGTTGACTACTATTACCGAAATATTGTCATTTCTTATTGCGGACCACATCGTGTGTGACATGCCGATTGAATAAGCTGCACCGTCGCCTATGTACGCAAATACGGTGGAGTCGGGACGCGCCAATTTTGCTCCTACCGCTGTAGGAATAGGGCGTCCATGCGCCGCGCCGATATAATCATATCCCGTGCAAAACATCATGAGCGAACAACATGCAACATCCACAACGGTGATGGATTTGTCATCAAGTCCCATCTCTGCCAGTACATCGTATAAGGTGTGGGCTATTATGCCATGGCCGCAGCCCGGGCAGAAACCTGTATTATCTTCCATCAGGAGATCGGGAGCCTTAAAAATCATAGAGCAGCACCTCCTTTGAATTTCCTGCAATTATATTTTTTGCGATAGCGATAACATTTTCAGCGGTCGGCACATCATACGATGTAAGATATCCGTAAATCGGCTGCTTGCATTTTGTTGCAAGCGCAACATCATCTTTTAACTGACCGGTGATACTCATTTCCACGATGAGCACGCCCTTGCAGGCATCGCTGATTTCCTCAAAAGCCTTTACAGGGAACGGTGTTACGGTTCTCGGTCGGATCAAGCCGAGCTTAATTCCTTCGGCTCTTGCAAGCTTGACGGCCTCCTTACATACGCGCGAGCTGATGCCGTATGCCACCAAAACGACTTCCGCATCGGCGACCTGTATATTTTCCCAGCGTTGTTCATTTTCCTGTATTTCAGCGTATTTCTTGGCGAGTATGCTCTCATACCCCTTGTAGGTTCCTTCGCAGAAATAGGATACATTGGTAATCTTTTTCCCCGATTCGCCCGGTTTCCTGCCCTTGCCTACGACCCAGTCAAATTGATTTATGTTATGCTCACGCATCTCCGGCAGAACCACGCTTTCCATCATTTGACCGATTGCGGCATCGGATAATATTAAAACAGGATGCCTGTATTTTTCAGCCAAATCATAAGCTAATATCACAAAATCCACCGTTTCCTGCACAGATGCGGGGGTCAGCGCAATGACCATGGTGTCGCCATGTCCATTACCCTTTGTAACCAGACCGTAGTCGCTCTGACTTTGGAAGATATCCCCGAGTCCGTTGCCCAGACGGGCGACATCTACGATTACCGCCGGCAAATCAGCCGCAACCAAATACGAAATCCCCTCTTGTTTGAGTGAAAATCCGGGACCTGCCGAAGTTGTCAACACGCGCGCGCCCGCGGCACTCGCACCCAATATCATATTTATTCCCGCGAGTTCATCCTCCGTTTGCACGCAGCGCCCGCCCGCTTCGGGCATTCTCCATGCCATGTATTCCAGCACCTCGGTCTGCGGCGTGATCGGATATCCGCTGAAAAGCCTGCAACCCGCTCTTATGGCAGCCTCCGCCAAGGCTTCATTTCCTTTCATTATAACGGAATTCTTATCCATGAAAACCACCCTCCTTTCTATGGTCTATGTACCTCAATCGCATAATCAGGGCACATTTTGTAACACGAGCCGCAAGCTATGCAAAGCTCCTGATCAAAAACTACTGTCGGATATCCCTTGTCATTGTTCTCTCCGGAAAGGCTGACGGCTTTTTTCGGACATACCATCACGCAATAGTGACATCCCTTACAGCGAGTAGGATCATAATAAATTTTCTGCATACGATCTTCTCCCTTCTTGTTCATATGTATACTATACATGTTGCTAAATATGTGTTTTGTTTTACGGGCACGTTAAAAATTTGCACAAGAGCTGTGCAGCGAAATTGTGATACAGAGCATCCGATTTCATTACCTATTCTCAATTGGGAGTATAGCACAGCACGGCGGTTGTGTAAATGGATATTTTTTCTAAAAACACTCAATAACGCATTTTTGCATACATGTATACATGTTCT
>CAUUCX010000144.1:0-2998 GCA_963543615.1 uncultured Eubacteriales bacterium
GACACTGCAAGCATCGCTTTAGTCTCCCGAGGCATGGGTGTCTTTCCGATCTCACGCCTGCAAACCGCGCGTCTTCCTGATAATGTGGTCTGGCGCGAATTTAAGGAAGATTTTCACCGCAATATGGGGATTGGTCTTCGTTCATTGAAATCCGCCCCTCCGGCGCAAAAAGAATTTGTTAAGGTCGCACAAAGTGCGGCGCAAAAAATAACATGCTATGAATCTCAAAATATAAACTCTTGAAACATATCTTCCTGCCGGCTTTCATTGAAATTGTTTTCCGGGAGAAATACTTGCCATATTGTAGTGTAGCAAAAATTGGACGGGCAACAGATTTTGGAGACCTGAATCAAGAAAACTTCTTTATGAAGGCAAAAAAAGAGAGCAAACTTTGTGCTCTCTCAAACATCGCTGTGCGATGTATTACCCAGTTTATTGAGATTATTTATTTATAGCTTCCTTAAGCGCTTTACCGGCTTTGAAAACCGGAGCTTTTGAAGCCGGAATCTCGATAACCTCATTAGGTTTTCTAGGATTTCTTCCTTTTCTTGCTTTTCTCTCTCTGGTTTCAAAAGTTCCAAAACCAATCATCTGAACCTTGTCACCTTTTACAAGCACTTCCTCAATAGTTGAAACGAATGCATTCACAGTCAATTCAACATTTTTTTTGGTCATACCGGTTTTTTCCGCAACACTTGTAATCAATTCTGCCTTATTCATAAATAAACCCTCCTTAAAACAAAACCTCTCTGCAAATCAAGATCATGCTTAAACTAAACCTGTCTCTCCCTCTCTTTTGCCTTTACCGCATCCCACAAGCAATCCATCTCCTCAAGCGACAACTCCTCAAAGGATTCACCTCTATTTGAAGCTTCCTCCTCCATCGCCAGAAAACGCCTTACAAATTTATCGGATGCCGCATTAAGCGACTGTTCGGGATCAACACTTACAAACCTCGCCAGATTAACGACTGCAAAAAGCAAATCTCCATATTCTTCAAATATGCGCTCTTTACACTCGCCCTCACGATATGCGCAAGTGAACTCCAAAAACTCCTCATGAACCTTGGTAAGCGGGCCTTCTATATCACTCCAGTCGAATCCGGGATCTGCTGCTCGTTTTTGAATTTTCACAGCCCTTAACAATGCCGGAAAAGACCTTGTTACAGCATCGAAGCTCGCCTTTAATGATTTGTCCTTTCGTTCCTGCTGTTTTACATTCTCCCATTTTTCCAATACTTTGTCAACAGTTTTAATCGTCAAATCGTTAAAAATATGCGGATGACGGCGTATCATCTTATCACATTCGCCATTGCAAACTTCCACAAAGTCGAATTTTTGATTTTCCTGCGCAATATCGGCATGAAAAACTATATGCAAAAGCAAGTCGCCGAGCTCCTCGTTCAAATTTTCAAAATCCGAGGAATAGACTGCATCGCATACCTCGTAAGCTTCTTCTATTGTCAAAGGGAGCAGGGATTCATGAGTCTGCTCTTTGTCCCAAGGGCATTCATTTCTGAGTATCCTTACCAAGCTGAGCAAGCGCAGCACCGCCTCCTGCGGGGTAATTGCGGTCTTGCGAACTTCGTCTTTGGAAAGGAATGCTCCATATTTTTTATCGTTTTCCACAAAAACATCTCCTCGCATACTAATGCCGAAAAATGATTCGTATCCCCAAGCATGAATTGCTTCTCATTCTACCAAAATCAACTTTATTTTACAAACTTATCTATGAATCTTCCGAGTTTACCTTTGGAACGCATATTTGAAAGCTCTTCTTTTGTAATTGCTTTCAGCTTTAAAATCATAACTATATATAAAACCGCTCCGACTAAAACTCCCGCCAGCGTGCTGACTGCAGTCGGCAAGAATATCGACAATGTGCCGGAGTTGTTCATGGACTTGGAAATCAAACGCCCGGCGGTAAGCATCATTATGTGGTATGAACCGAGAGCGCAAATTGCCATGACAAGTGATGCCGCAATCGGTTTCATATATGTAAGCCTGATATTGAATTTCGCTCCCGTATATTTTTTAACGGCAAATATATTAAGAGTTGATGCAATGATATATGCTGAAACGGTACCTATCGCCGCACCTTTGACATTTATAAATACCACACCGGTCAATGTGTATGTTATGAATACCTTTGCAAGCGCGCCTATTGCCAAATTCCTTACGGGAATGAGCTGCCTGCCTATCCCCTGCAAAACCCCTGTAAGAGTCTGAACCGTTGAAAGAAATATAACGCCGACTCCCATTATCACGAGCAGCGAGGCCGCCGAAATCGCCGCTTCCACTCTGAACGGATAGAGTGTCTTCATGAGCGGTTCGGATAGTGCAATCATCCCGAAAGCGCATGGAAATCCTATCAAAAGCGCAATGCGCATCCCGAGTTCGACATTTTTTTTGACGAAATCAATATCATTTCTTTTATATGCCGCAGCCACAACCGGAACCAGACTCATTGAAACCGCCTGAGTCAATACCTGCGGGAAATTTATGAGGGGACCCACAAAACCCGATAGCTGACCATATAATGAGGTCGCTTCATGTGCCGTCCATCCGGTTAAAGTCAACCTCCGCACAACTATGCCCACATCTATAACATTCATTATCGGCATGATTGATGCCCCTATCGTAATCGGGATTGCGATTATCAGTATATCTTTGAGTATCTTCTTATTGGGTGTAATATCCCCCGATTGCTCTTTTGAACGGCGGATATCATCATCGAAACGGACTTTGTTCACGCGGTAGATGTACATAATGGTTAAAAGCCCCGCAATACCGCCTGCCGTTGCACCGAATGAAGCGCCCGCCGCGGCGAACTGCACACCTTTTGATAAAAACAAAAATGCCAGTGCAAGACCTGTGATAACTCTGAAAAGCTGCTCCATAACCTGCGAGGCGGCGGTAGGTGTCATGTTCTGCATCCCTTGAAAATATCCCCTGTATGCCGCCATCATAGGACACAGCATCAGCGCCGGAGCAATCGC
>CAUUCX010000145.1:0-2981 GCA_963543615.1 uncultured Eubacteriales bacterium
GCACCCGAAGACAATCCCTTTATGGCAGGTTCTTTCCACGGAACGGGCGAACCCGACGGGGTTATAAATGTGGGTGTTTCCGGACCGGGCGTGGTGCGCTCGGCGCTTGCAAAACTTCCACTTGATGCGGATTTGACAGAAGTTGCGGAAACGATTAAAAAGACATCATTCAAAATAACGAGAATGGGGCAGCTGGTCGGAACGGAAGCCGCAAAAATGCTCGAAGTTCCGTTCGGCATAATTGATCTCTCCCTTGCCCCTACTCCGGCTATCGGAGATTCGGTAGCCCATATATTGGAAACGATCGGCCTTGAAAAATGCGGTGCACCCGGAACCACGGCGGCACTTGCGATGATGAACGATGCGGTTAAAAAAGGCGGAGTTATGGCATCTTCCGCAGTCGGCGGGCTGTCCGGCGCTTTCATACCGGTATCGGAAGATGAGGGAATGATCGCCGCCGCTCGTTCAGGAGCTTTAACCATTGAAAAACTGGAAGCCATGACCGCAGTCTGCTCCGTAGGGCTTGATATGATAGTCATCCCCGGCGATACGACACCGGAGACCATTTCCGGCATCATAGCAGATGAAGCCGCTATCGGAATGGTTGGCGGCAAAACAACCGCTGTAAGGATAATCCCGGCAATCGGACTTGATGTCGGCGATGAACTCGATTTTGGCGGACTTCTGGGAACAGGACCGGTGATGCCTGTCAACACCTTATCGCAAAAAATTATGATCAATCGCGGCGGCAGAATTCCGGCGCCTATGCATAGTTTGAAAAATTGATTTGATTTATCTATTGTTGAATTGGAGTTTTTTTAAGAAATGAAAAACAGCTTAAAGGGTTTCATATTATTGCTCGCATGCGCATTCATATGGGGATTCGGGTTTGTGGCGCAGAGTGCGGGCATGGATAATATGGAGCCATATGGATTCACCACGGTTCGCATGTTTTTAGCTTTCGTTTTTCTATTTCCTTGTGCAAAATATGTAGATTATAAAAACCGTAAGGCAGGCGAAATCAAAGACAGAGCGAGAAAAAAAATTGAATTAAAGGATACGATAACAGCGGGAGCCGCTTGCGGTTTCTTCATATTCTGCGGTTCCAATCTACAGCAATTTGCATTGATAAACACGACCGCCGGAAAGGCGGGCTTCATATCAGCTCTCTACATCGTTGTCGTGCCGCTGTTAGGCTTGTTTTTTAATCATAAGGTCTCAATATTCAACTGGATCAGCGTAATCTTGGCGATTATAGGGCTTTATTTTCTCTGTCTTACAGAAAATTACAGCATCTCCATGGAAGATACATATCTACTGTTGGGCGCCATTTTTTGGGGATTTCACATCATCACCGTTGCACATTTCACTCACAAAGTATCCGCAGTCAAGCTGTCTGCGGCACAAATGGTATCCGGAGGGATAATGAGCCTTATCATGACCGTAATTAAAGAAGATTTCACAATTTCGGGAATGACCGCCGCCATGCCCGCGCTCCTGTTCTCCGGAGTTCTGTCATCAGGCATAGCATTTACACTGCAAATACTCGGACAGCGCTACTCAAAACCCACCACTGCATCCATACTCATGAGCACTGAATCATTCTTTGCGGTATTGGGAGGCTTCCTTGTGCTTCATGAAGTTTTTTCGAACAGAGAAATAGTCGGCAGCCTCATACTTTTTGCCGCCGTACTGATCTCTCAAATTCCGGCGAAATCAAAGACGTGAAATATATTTTTAACTATAATCGAATATATCAATCCGCCTATGCTCACACGCGCATCACATCTATTCCCGTGTTGTGATCGTTGATATCATATTCGTTTAGCCCCTCGGCTGCCACGATCTCGGTAGTAAGCGTTTCGCCCATTATATAATCTCTATGTGAATCTATAACCGCCTTTACCGCCTGATCCGCATCAATTTTGATGATTATTTTATCCATCATCTCAAAATCTTTCTGCTTTCTGAGCTGCTGAACCTTGGAAACCAGCTCCCTTGCTATACCCTCGGATAATAATTCTTCCGTAAGCGCGGTGTCCAATATTGTGAACAGATTATTCTCAACCGCCACTGCAAAACCGTCTTTTGCATCAATTCTCACATCAATAAGCTCTTTTGAAACGAGTGTATCTTCTCCGTCGATATTCAAACTCACCTCACCGTTTTTATTCAAAAGCGCGGTAAATTCATGAGAATCAACCTGAGAAAGCGCAAGCCCGAAAGCTTTTATTTTCTTTCCCATTATCGGTCCTGCCGCTTTGAAATCCGGTTTTAAGCTGAAATCCATATATCGACTGAGCTCATTGGAGAAATTCACATTTTTTACATTCAATTCCTCCATGATGAGCGGCGCCAAATCGGAAATTTTGCTCTCAAATTTTCCGTCTATCAGCACCTCATTGAGCGGTTGTCTAACCTTAATCTTTTCCTTTTCCCTCGCTCCGCGCCCGAGCGCCACCAAATCTCGAACCAAATCCATTCGCTCGTCGGTTTTAGGATTGATAAGCTCTTCTCGACATATAGGGAAATCGGCAAGATGTACCGAATCACTCCCCGTTAGCTTTATAAACATCTCATCGGATATAAATGGCGCAAAAGGCGCAATCAGCTTCGTTATACCGACCAAAACCTCATATGTCGTAGCATAAACGCTTTTCTTATCCTCCGTCAAATCCTCACTGTAAAATCTTCTTCGCGCACGCCTTATATACCAGTTTGACAAATCTTCATTTACAAAATACTGAATTTCGCGAACGCTTTTCATGTGATCATAATTATCCATATCCGCGGTAACGGATTTTATAAGACCATTGTACTTTGATAAAATCCAGCGATCCAATTCCGGTCTTTTGTCGTAAGGGATTTCAAAATCGGATGGATTTATTCCGTCATTATTGGAATATAGGACAAAGAAATTGTATACATTCCTAAGCGTGCCGAAGAATTTGCTGACCACTTCTTTTAAGCCCTCTTCGTCG
>CAUUCX010000146.1:0-2977 GCA_963543615.1 uncultured Eubacteriales bacterium
CCGGTATACATGTCCAGCAAAAAACAAGATATAAAATTCCCATTCCGGTTTTACCCAGATAGAATTTGTGTATACCCAATCCGCCCAAAAGAATTCCCAAAATACCGGCTACAATTTTGCTCTTAATCGGCCAAGACGGACTCACACCGGGATATTCTTGCCGAGAGGATGCCTGCTGAATTACAACCTGTGGCTGCGGCGCACTACCTGCTGCAAATGCCCGCTGCTCCACCTGCTGAACCGCCAATTTTTCTCCACAAAACCTACATTCCTCCGCCATGGGCTCGATAGGAGCCCCACACTGTGGGCATTTATTTTCTTCCATTCTTATCTTCCTCCCAAATCCTCCCTATCTCCTACCCATTATATACATAGGAATGGATATTAAACAATAAATAAATAACACAATCAAATTGATAAGCACAAACTTTGCATGAGATATATGTGCAACCATCGCAATATTAACCACATCCAAGATGATTGTATAAAGAATCACTACCGTCATCAATGGAACAAAATATCCCGTTTTAATCGGCTTTAAAGCGATATTTCCTAATATGAAATATGCCAACAGCACAAAACCGATTATCTCGAAGATCATTGCAGATTGGAAATTTTTCAAAGTATCAATATGCAATATTTCGAAGAAAATGTACATTATTATTACAATATAAAAGCCAATTGCAAAAGTTGATAAAGTAAGTGATAAACCCTTTTTAGGCATATATTACACCTCCTTTCCGCACTTCGGACAAAATTTCATCTCCGGAGTCAATTTATTTCCACACCCACAAACTTTTTCACTATTATCAAATCCGCATTGTGGGCAAAATTTAAAGTCAACAGGGATTTGAACTCCACATGAAGCGCATGCTTTTGTATCTTCTCTTTGTATCGGATTCCCCACAGTCTGCGCCATTGAGGAGCCGGCATTCATGGCAGCACCAAGTCCGATTCCGGCACCGACAAAAGCTCCGGCAACTCCACTTTCATTACTTGCAGCGCTCTCATATACATCAAATGAGCGCTTTGTTGAATACCTGCCATCTCCCATAATTTCAAATGCCGCTTTGTCTTCAAGGATTTTATTGATTTTCTCAAAATCTTCATCCGGGAAATTGATGGACTGTATAAAGAAATTTACAACAGAAAACCCGTACTTTTCAAATTTAGGAGCAATCTGCTCTTTTGCTTTCTCCGACAATTCTTCCAACTTTGTAGATATTTCAAGAGCCGATATGCCATTTGTGATAATTGCATCTGCTATGGCGGATTTTACCGTTATCACCAACACTCCTCTATAATATTCTTTTATTTTATCGAACTTTACAATATCCGATTGTTGCATACCTCCAATCAGTTCTTTAAACAATGTCGGCGCATCCAAAACACGCAATCCCATCTGTCCAAAAGCTCGAATTCTGAGCTTAACATAATACTTGGGATCAATCAACTGAATCGGATCAATCGTCCCCCAGTTGATATCGAGGCGCAGTGTAGTGTTTATAAAATACACTTCAGCGCTGAACGGTGTTTTCCCGCCAAAGGAAATATTTACAAATTTCTTTAAAATTGGCAAATTCTCAACATCCAACGGATATGTGCCCGGCTGAAAAACATCTGCCACCATTCCACCTTTTACAAACACAGCCATCTGACCTTCTTGCACAATAAGGCGACTCCCTACTACCAGGGTTTCCGAAGGATATTTATAAATCAACCAATCTCGACTTTTCAGACCATCAAATCTAACAACATCCACCATTGCCATGGCATTGATCCTCCTCAAAAATAGATATTACACAGATTGATTATTAATTTACAATCACTCAATCGCTCAAAACAAATTCACACCACTGAAGTACAATATATCAAAAATCGCGGTCAAACGCAATATGTAATCCCCCTGCCAAATATGATTAGAGCCCTGTAATAACAAGTGTTTGCAAAACAATATAAGCAAAAACACCTCATCGGCGGACTGCCCATTATCTAAAGGCGGTGGGATTGCGGTCGATACATTACAAATGAACTTCAATCTTTTAGAGAGATTTAATGAGGCAGGCGCGCATCCGATACCGCCGGAGCCTCTAACTGCTCTGTTGTATGCGGTTCGGAGATGTTTTTCCCCGTCATCTCCCGCACGATTATTTCCTGTGATACGAATACCATGGAAAGCATTGTAAATATATATGCCTGCAACACGGGTTCGAATATGTCGAAGAAGGCATTCGCCGGAAGCGGAATCACGAAATTCAAGAAAGGTATTTCGGTTACATTCGCGGTCGCTGAAGCAAGTGCACTGTAGAGAAGTTCCATGATTATCATTCCGCCCAAAATATTGCCGAACAAACGAAAGCCCAGCGATATGGGAAGTGCAACCTGCTCTATTATCTTTATGGGGAAAAGAAAAGCCATCGGCTGAGCCATATGCTTCAACTTGCCGCCGAAGCCCATCGATTTGATCCCTACATACTGCATAATCATAAATGTAGAAAGAGACAGTGCAAAAGTCATATTTACATCGGTGGTGGCCGGACGAAGCCCGAACAGACCGAGCATATTTGAAAACAGGATGAAGATTATGACCGTGCCGAAATATGGCGCAAAGGTGAGCATATTATGACGGCCCATGGCTCCGCTCACGAGTTTATACGCAAACTCCACCACGACTTCCGCCCATATCTGTTTACCGCGAGGAATACGCTGCAAATTTCTGCCCGCCCACACAGCAAGCAAGCCGAGTATAAGTGCCACTATCGCGCCCCATATAACGGTCTCCGTAATGAACACCCCGCTATCGCCGAATCGAATTATAATTCGAGGCCCCAATTCGGTCATGCCTTCCATAGCAACCTCCTGTCGATGTTTTGTCACTCACATACGATTATATCATGATTTATGAAAAATCGTGATATAATTCGCCATCTGCGATTTTGCTCAACCGTTATCAAAAGAGCAAAATAATCGCAGGGCA
>CAUUCX010000147.1:0-2958 GCA_963543615.1 uncultured Eubacteriales bacterium
AATGCATAAGACCGCTTGCCATATCCTCAACGATTCTGTAACCGTACTGCATGATGGCGGTGGTAACCTGAAGATTTCTGCAGCCGATAGCCAAAAATTCCGCACAATCTCTCCAAGTCTCAATACCGCCGATACCGGAGATCTCAAGATTTTTAAGAACCGGGTCTTGAAACATCTGTGCCAAGAACCTGAGCGCAATGGGTTTTACGGCAGCACCGGAATATCCGGAAATCGATGATTTCCCGTTTACAACAGGCATCGCCGTCATGTTTTCAAAATCGATATTGGTAATCGACTTGATGGTATTGATTGCGGAAACGGAAGCCGCTCCACCCTCTATTGCAGCCCTTGCAGGCTCCTCCATGTTCTTGTTGTTAGGTGTCATCTTCGCGATGAACGGAATTTTAGTCATCTCCGATACGGCTTTTGAGTATTTCTTCACAAGCTCCGGATTTGTACCCACATCGGAACCCATATCATGTGAAGTCATCTGCGGACATGAGAAGTTACCTTCAATCAAATCAACGCCTGCCTGATCGCACATTGTGGCGAGATCTCTCCACTCCTTCTCGTTACTTCCCATAATGGATGCAACCATAATATGATCCGGATAATCCCTCTTAAGCTTCATCATGTTTTCAAAATTGAGTTCGGTCGGCTTGTCGGAAATCTGCTCCATGTTTTTGAATCCCACCCAAGGAAGTCCCTCTTTATTAGTCTGATCAAAACGCGGCGAGCACTCATCCGCTACGAATATACCGATGGTCTTGTAGAAAACTCCACCCCAACCGGTTTCAAAACATTTTGCCACCATCTCGTAATTGCTTCCAACAGGTGATGATGAAAGGAAGAACGGATTCTGGCAATCAACTCCCAAAAACTTTATGGATAAATCTTTTTTAACTGCCATGTCTATTTCACTCCTTTCTTCTCAAGATACGCTACTATTGCTTTAGCCGCCTCTTTCCCGTCTGCCACCGCTTCTACAACGGTTTTACCGCCGTTTACGATATCTCCGGCCGAGAATATATTTGAAGCAACTTTCCCTTTGGCATTTGCTTTAACAAATCCTTTTTCATCGGTTTTGAGATTCGAAACAGCCTTGAGTTCTTCAGGGCGCTGACCTATTGCAAATACGATGCAATCGCAGTTGAGACTGAGTGCCGATTTTCCATCTCTGCCCTTGAAATTAGCCACAGAAAGCTTTCCTTTACCTTCAAGCGATGCAGGCGCCATATTTGTGGTAATTCCGATTCCGAGCGAAAGGGCATAATGGAATTCGTTGATATTGCCCGGAGCCTCTTCCAATGTTCTCCTATAAACGATTCTCACATCTTCCGCACCCAACAGCTTGGCTGTAACGGCACAGTCGGTAGTTACATCACCACCGCCGACAACTACAACTTTCTTACCGAAATTAAACTTTTCTTTCTTTTCAGTTGCCTTTTTTAAGAAATCAACCGCAGTGTAAACACCTTTGAGATCGGTTCCCGGAATATCAGGGAGTTTAGTTCCCCAAAGGCCGGTACCTACGAAGACGGCATCGAAATCCTTGAGATCTTTTTCCGTCACTTTTTTACCCAGCTCGATCTTGATTCCAAGACCCTTGAGCATAGCGATATCATGATCTACTACCGCCTGTGGCAGTCTTGACGGAACGATTCCATAAGTAAGCATGCCGCCGGCTTTTTCTTCTCTCTCGAACACCGTTACCTTGTAGCCCGCTTTTGCAAGTTCCGCAGCACATGCTAAAGAAGCGGGACCGGCACCTACACATGCAATCTTCCCCGCCTTTTTCTTTGCAGGCGCTTTAAGAGTCTTCATCTTGAATGCTTTCTCCTGCTCGATAGCATATCTCTGCAATTTCCCTATCTCAATAGGTCTGTCTATGCCTGTGCGACTACATGCCTTCTCACAGAGATTATCGTATGGACATACGCGCGCGCATGATCCGCCGAAAACATTGTTCTCTCTGATAATCTCGGCAGCTCCTTTAGGATTTCTAAAGCGAATCGCTCTGATGAATCTTCCGGGATTGGTCCCCGCAGGACATCCCTTGCTGCAAGGAGCGTCATGACATAACAGACATCTTGCAGCTTCTTCCAAGGCCGTTCTGTGGGTAAAACCCTGTTCGGCTTCGGAAGTGTACTTTGCTTTTACTACTTTACTCAACTTAAAACTCCCTCCTTAAAAACTTTCGATGATTATATCGAATTTTAATGATTATAGCCGAACCGAAAATCGCCGAAAAATAAATGCTGAATAATTGAAATGCTTAAAAAAAGTACGCTTTTATTCGGTTCGTGATACATGTTAATTTTAACATAATTTTAGCAAAATGCAAGGTTTTTATTATAAACATAAACCCTGTATCGAATAAAAAAGTGTTGGTTTTTCAAGGCTTTTCGGCATTGTGCTTCAAAAAAAACAATCGCGATTTGCGATCTTATTCTCCCAAACGGAATTGTATCTTAATTAAGCTCATTTTAATAAAAAATACCCTCATTTTCGGTTTGTCACTATCTTGAATAATATGATGTTTTTTTGACCAATTAAAATCTTTTGTGCAATGCAATCCGATTATTCACGGGACTCTCGGGGAAAGAGTAGTAGCATAGTAGCATGCACCAAATATCTAAAACATTGCATACACTTGTAACAACTTCGTAACAACTATAAAACAAAACGGCTATTTTTAGCCGTTTTATCGTTGTTTGGCGCACTGCGAGGGACTCGAACCCCCAACCAACCGGTTCGTAGCCGGGTACTCTATCCAATTGAGCTAGCAATGCAAGATGTGCTATAAAAAGAGTCACATCAAAAATTATAGCGCAACCGCAACATATCTATTATATCTAAATTTGGTCGCGCTGTCAAAACAAAATCAATAGGCAACAATTTGCCCGGGAGTAAGCTCACATTTGGATAAGAAAATTGTGAAATTGCCCTTTCAAGTTG
>CAUUCX010000148.1:0-2897 GCA_963543615.1 uncultured Eubacteriales bacterium
GAGAGAGGATAGGTGTAGACGGGATTATCGAGTCGGGACAGACCGCGGTGGATCAGTCGGCAATTACGGGTGAAAGCATACCCGTGGAAAAAGGCGTTGGCGATAATGTCATGGCGGCGACGGTAAATACTTCGGGATATTTTACATTCAGAGTAACAGGTGTGGGCAAGGATACCACGCTTTCAAAGATAATCGCGATGGTTGCGGATGCAAGCGCGACAAAGGCGCCGATTGCGAGGCTTGCCGATAAGATAAGCGGGATATTCGTGCCGCTGGTAATAGGGATTGCGCTTATTACAAGCTTGGTGTGGATTGTTGCGGGCGAGGGAATACCGTTTGCCGTTAAGATGGGTATTTCCGTGCTCGTAATTTCGTGCCCGTGTGCGCTCGGACTTGCGACCCCCGTAGCGATAATGGTCGGAACGGAAAAGGGTGCCGAATACGGGATTTTGGTAAAATCGGCGGAAGCGTTGGAACTCATGCATAAAGCCGATACGGTAGTGCTCGACAAAACGGGAACCGTGACCGAGGGCAATCCCAAACTTACAGATGTAAATATTTTAGGGGGCGGATACGAAAGATCGCATGTTTTGACTCTGATTGCTTCTATAGAGAAAGGTTCGGAGCATCCGCTCGGGCGGGCTGTTGTTGCGGCGGCGGAGGAAGAAGGGCTCGCGCTTAAAGAACTCGAGTCGTTTGAAGCGGTGCCGGGAATGGGGCTCGTTGCAAGCATAGACGGCATCAGATATTTTGCGGGCAATGAAAAATACATGCTTGAAAATAATATTGCGAATTGCGAAAGATTTGATGTAGATGCGCTGATGGAACAGGGCAAGACTCCGATTTATTTCGCCGATGAAAGCGGACTCATCGCTGTACTCGCTTTGGCGGACAGACCCAAAGAGAACAGTGCCGCCGCCGTGCATGAGATAGTCGATATGGGCGTTGAAGTTATCATGCTCACGGGCGACAATGCTAAAACCGCCGATGCGATCGGCAAAGAGCTTGGTATCAGCCGTGCGATCGCCGATGTGCTGCCTGCGGATAAAGACGGAGAGGTCAGCCGTTTGCAAAAAGAGGGTAAAATCGTGATGATGGTCGGCGACGGGATAAATGACGCACCGGCTATTACCAGAGCCGATATAGGCGTGGCGGTAGGTGCGGGAACCGATGTTGCGCTTGAATCCGCCGATATAGTTCTCATTAAAAATGATATGAAAGATATTCCTATGGCTATCAGGCTCAGTCGCGCTGTAATCAGGAATATTAAACAGAATTTGTTCTGGGCATTTTTCTATAATTGTCTCGGAATTCCGTTGGCTGCCGGGGCGCTTTATCCGGCTTTCGGAATAGCGCTCAGCCCTATGATAGGGGCGGCGGCGATGAGCATGAGTTCGGTATTCGTCGTTACGAATGCGCTGCGCCTCCGCAAACTCAACCTATAGATGTGCCTGTTGTGCCAAAAATGAAAACGAAATAACAGATTGAAGGGTATCCAACAACGGATAAGCCGACATCGGAAAATCCAATGCAATTAAATAAAGATATACAAAAAACCAATCTATCAAAAAAAGAAGAAAAAATAAAGATGGATTAAATACGATTCCATTTATATGACTTATTAAGCAGCTTTATCCACTTCTTTTGTCTGTGTGAGTAAAATGCTTTTGCCCACAAATATACAAATGGCGTTTTCCATCCTGCCCCGATTTCCACCTCGTCGGTGTATTCAGTTTTGCCGTCAGCAGTTTCTTTGAGAATAATTCGATGATTCCATACAGGGCAAAAAGGATTGCCCTCATTTGTATAGATGTTGTCCGGGTTGAATTCCTTAACATTGATAACATGAACACCGAGGGGAATAAAGCCAAACATCTTAAAATCGAAAGAGAAACTTCTGCCAACTTCCCAAACCGGTTCGGCTTGTCCATCGACGCTTTCGAATGTAGCATAAGGCTTGGCAATATATGCAAGCGTATCGAATCTTTGCAGCAGTTCAAAAACTTTGCTTTTCTTAACCGGAAAAGCGGCAGTCTTTTTAATAGTCATTTTCATTGATCATTACTCTCCCATAAACTACATCCTAAAAGATAGTCTATATCATTTTTGACTTTGGGACATTTTCATTTGCGATTACTTAAGACAATATCATTTGAGATTTATAGTCTTCTCAAAATTGTTTTTAATGGTGTGCCTGACAGGATTCGAACCTGCGACCTTTGGAGTCGGAGTCCAACACTCTATCCGGCTGAGCTACAGGCACACGATGTGGTTATTGTATCATGATTTTGGTGAAATTATGATACAATTCGCCATCTGCGATTTTGCTATCATTATCCAAAGAGCAAAATAATCGCAGGGCATTAGATTACAATGACCGCAAAAACAAGTTGCTGCCGGTGGTTATTGTATCATGATTTCAGCGGTTTTGCTATATCTGAACTCGATGCGAAAGTAAAAAGATCGACGCGCTCGGCTCCCGCCGATTTCAGCAATTCCGCGCAGGCATTTGCAGTGGCTCCGGATGTCAAAATGTCATCTATGAGCAATATACTCTTCCCCTGAATTTCGGATGGGTTGTCAATAAGATATCCTGAAAGGGCGAAAGCTCCGCGCAAATTCGCCATGCGTTGTTCTGCATTGAGTCTGCTCATCTTCTCTGTAGCACTGCATCGTATGAGAAAATTATCGGCAACTTCCAAGTGCAATGATTTTACGGATGAATTCACGGTATCAACAAGCATTTTTGTAATAAGGGTGCATTGATTAAAGCCTCGTTGCAGCAAGCGTTTGCGGTGGATAGGAACGGGAACGAGGAATCGATAGAGGCTCATATCAATTTCTTTCCCCGGACAATTTATTCTATCCGCCATTATATCAGCGATATCACGAGCTAT
>CAUUCX010000149.1:0-2893 GCA_963543615.1 uncultured Eubacteriales bacterium
TCTTTGCTTCATCCCATTTATCAGGTCCGGACAGTTCACCCATACGCATTATCTCGCCGTACGGGCTGTTGCCGTAGTTGAGCTTGATCTCCGGTTTGAGGAGGCGGCGGAGATGGATGGTGTAGGTGCGGGCGTTCGCGCCTGCGCCTACAGCTACCTCGACCTTGTTTTTGAAGCCTTCATCCGCTGCGAGCGCATTAGGGTCGAGGTTCGACAGCATGGTTGCCGGATCTATTTCGATCTTGTATTTTTTCTTGCCGGCAAATGCCGTGCTGTCGGATTCATCGATGCCGCCGGCATAAGGTGTGGCATTAATCTTCACCGTAGGCTCCGCATCGAGTCCGTCGAAAGTGAGTTCCAATTTTTTGGTATTGTGTATCACATCCGCATAGTAATTGGTGATTTTAGGGGAATACTCCTTTGCAGGAGATGTATATGCCTCATCCAATATATGAGTGCTCTCTCCGGCTTCCTCTTTCACAGGCACCGCCGGATTGGCATTATCGTAATTACCATATGCGGCGGGATCTGCCGGAGCGTTTTTATCCATATAAGTCAAAACGTTTTCCTGCATTTCTTCTGCCGGATCGGTTTCCGGTTTATCGAAATAACGGGTTATGGATATATTTCCGATTTCCGCAGCATTTGCCGGAGTATCCCCGCCAAAAAAGTCCAAATCGCCCGAAAAACCGAACATGTTTTTCAGGTTTATATCCGCATTGCTGTTCTCATCTTTTTCCCAGTATGCATATTGTTCCCCGTTTTTATCCGTAACAAATCCGAATCTGCCCGGCGAACGCGCGAGCTTGATCGGAGCTGTTTTATCCCAATCGGGATCATCTTCTTTCGGGATATCTAAAAGTCTAAACGGAATTACCGCTAAATATTGTTCCGTGCCTGCATTTTTAAGCCGGGGCTGAACGATATCGCCCTTTGCCTGAATCTTTGCCTGAAGCGCCTTCCATTCCGCGTTTCCAATCAAGAGCGGATTGAACTCCGCCTTAACCAGATCTTCGTGATCGTAACCGCAATCCATTGTGGATTCGCCCACTGCATAATCGAGTTTGCTCCATTTTTTATCCGTGCTTTGACCGTCAATCAGATTGTTCTTCACGAGTTCCGGTATGAAAGTATTATCTGTAGCGGTCTCGG
Organism: uncultured Eubacteriales bacterium; assembly: GCA_963543615.1. Lineage (GTDB taxonomy): Bacteria > Bacillota > Clostridia > Peptostreptococcales > Anaerovoracaceae > CAUUCX01. The sequence goes on from CAUUCX010000149.1 coordinate 1,153, forward strand.
GCAAGCCTCCACCTGTTATGACCACCGGCTCCACATATTTCCAATTATAGTCGAAACCGAATTCCATATCTATAATTCCGTTCTCCCTTATAAAGCCGCCGGGCACATCGCCCTTGCCGAGTCTGTCGAGCTTATCGACCGCCACGCCGATCCATATGATATGCCCGATTTTATCCGCCGTAAACGGAGTCAGATTCGCATTTTTCTTTGCAATGCTGAAATCGGGGGCGCTTCCATCGCCCAAGTAATACACGTTGAGCTCGGCTTTCTCCCCTGCCGCATATGCCGGTTCGGGCTGCGACGGAAGAATTAACATAGACACAGCGACGGCACAAATCAGTGCCATCACTCCAAATCTCTTTCCGATATCCTTTGCAATATTTTTAACCATTCGTTTTTCAGGATTCATATCGTATCCTCCCCTAAAAATTCATACTCATGTCGTCTCGATTATAACAGAGTGTATACAAAACGGCAACGAGTTTTTATAACTGCGGATAGAATAAAATCGGCAGGCCTAAAGCATTTATGCGATTTATCGCATATGCATCCGCATCATTGAAATTGCCGTCATTATTTATATCGCATATCCTATAGCGATACAGATTGCCATAAGGATATCCGCTATCCTTGTTAAAGTAAAGTTTTTGTATGAATCGCGACTGTATATACGCCTTGTCCGCAGCATTCACATGTGCAGTACCGCCATTATACAGGGATATATCCACATCTCCGCGCCTCGAAAGCACTATCAGCGGCCTTACAACTTTTGCGGTGGACAGGGTAGAATCAGGATAGCTGTAAACTATCTCATATATTCCCGGCACAACGTGCATGCCGAGCAGCGCATCGCAATTCGTTCCCGAATCTTCAGGCGCAAACGCCGTAATCTCCGGAAGTTCAATCTCCACTTCCTCCGAATTCACGAAACCCACCGATGCGGCAGCCATTTTCTTCACTTTGAGCGTGCGCTTCACATTGGCGAGATCCGCCTTCTCAAGCGGTGTTCCATCCGCCTGTTTCAGATGACTCACACCCGGAAGCTTGAAGCTTTCTCCCGCATAAACGAAGAGTGCATAATCATCGAGGTCGTAATTTTCGAGCGCACCCGCAGACTCATCCCCGCCCGCTTCTTTCCATGCGCGCGGATTGTACCAAAGACCCGAAAGCGCTTCCGCCTTTGCAGGCAGCTTTTTGCCCGGGAGATTATCCTTGATAAAGCGATAATCATCGTTTACAAATTGCTGCTTATACACATCCTTATCGCCATCGCCTATCGAGTTGTCGCGCATAATCAGGCCATATGGGGAGTTGCCGTATTCAAAGCCCGCCATATCCCCCGGGTTGATAAGGCGCTTAATATTGACCTTATATGTTCTTTCCGCGATATTTCCGCCGCTTCCATCCGGCAGCATTACGGTAACGGTTATGATGCCCTCCGCCGGCGGTTCGGCAGTCTTAACCAAATTCGATATATATGTCTTTTCAGTGCCGCCAACTTTTACAGGCTCAAGATCCACATTGCCCGGCTTGTAATTCGCCTTAACCTGAACATTATATGTCTCGCCGCCAATCTCAACCTGCGCATTTTTCAAGGTGAACTCCGTCTTCACCTTGTCCGCCTCATATGGCAGCAGCACATAGTACTGCTCTATTGTGGAGTCGAACACCGCATTGGTGAGCACACCCGAGCCGTCCTTTACCTGCAATTGCTTCACATCGGCGTTTTCACCCAAGATTT
>CAUUCX010000150.1:0-2890 GCA_963543615.1 uncultured Eubacteriales bacterium
CAATGCAAAATACACTGCAAAATTTGCAATTGCCCCGCTATGCGGTTGAACATTAGCATGCTCGGCTCCGAATATTTTTTTTGCCCTGTCTATTGCAATTTGTTCCACATCATCAACAAATTGGCAGCCGCCGTAATAGCGCTTACCGGGATAACCTTCCGCATATTTATTCGTCAAAACACTGCCCACCGCATAGAGAACCGAATCGGAAACTATATTTTCCGAAGCTATCAATTCGATATTATGTTTTTGACGCAAACGTTCAGCATTACAGGCATCGTATACTTCTTTGTCAAGCTCTTTTAAGTAATCCATATAAGCCATTTTTTTTAAATCCTACCTTTCACAAACTCTATCCGCTTTCTACGGAATGCCCAAACCGACTTAAATTCGGATGAATAGACCTCGTTTACTAATATAATATATAAAAGAGATAATATAAAGGGCACTTTCAAATATTTTTTTCACTATTGCCGTTAAGTATGTTATACTGGTGGAGCAAATCAATTTGAATACCGTTTTTATGAAAATAATATCGTTTCATAGAAATCGTGTTTTGTTGTGCGTAGTTTTATGGTTGATTTTATGGAGGTAATTTATGAAAAGGAAATTGACTGCAATTACTCTTGTTTGTGTACTCGTTATCGGAATGCTTGCCGCATGCGGTTCAAAATCGGATCCGATTGTGGGCAAATGGACACTTAAAGAAGCTAAATTCGGAGATATGAGCATGTCTGCAGCCGACTTGGATCTGGAGTTTAGCATTGAGTTCAAAGCTGACGGTACGGTTGAGCTCAGCGCTCCCGAAGAAAGCGAAAACGAAAAAGGCAAATGGAATAAGGGTAAAAAAGCCGGTGAGTATGAAATAAGCGAAGATAAAAGTAAAGAAAAAGTAAAGCTCACGCTTAAAGATGATAAGCTCACCATGAAAGAAGAAGGCGCAGAGATGATATTTGAAAGAGATAAAGGCAAGAAGAAATAATGCATTTAGCTGTTTGAATACATGCCAAAATCAAAAATCCACCCTTTCGGGGTGGATTTTTATATGGAGCGGTATACCGGATTCGAACCGGCAATCCTCTGCTTGGGAAGCAGATACCTTACCGTTAGGCCAATACCGCAAAACTTTGAGTTTCATTGCCGACTCATGTGCCTATTCTACCATGCCTATATAGATCCTGTCCAATTATTTTATCGCATCGCAATCATAATTTTTTTCGGCAATATCTCACACTTTTCCTTTGAAATGGATGCAATGGAGATTCTGATACCTTGTTTCATAGGAACTAAAAATATCCCATCCTCCATCAATTCAGCACATATTTCTTCGGATTTATCGGTATGCACCGATGCGAAAAAACCGCTGTCAAAGGGAAGTATCGGAAGACCGATTTCAAGCGCGGCCCCTTCGAATGCTTTACCTCTTTCCGCCAACATCTGCCTGTATAACACGCGTTCATCATCGACTTTTTTAAGCAGGATTTCATCCGCATATATTTTTGCCAGCATCTCCATAGGAGCGCGCGGAGAATTCGACCATGAAGCGCGCGAGGAAAACTCACAGACTTTTTTGAATTCATCGAGCACTTCTCGCCTGCTTGCGATGGCGATCATGGCACCGCTCCTAAGTCCGTAAAGGGTGAATGTCTTTGAAAGGCTATAGGCGACTATAACGAGCATATTGTCCGGCAAATCGTCAAAATGCGTGAAAAATTCCCGCTGCTCATCGCCCGTTCCGGCAAAATCTATATACGCCACATCGCAAAGAAGTGTAATCCTCTTCCCGCGTTCGGCATACCGCCTGCACGCAGTCATTATGCAGTCCCAATCGCTCATAGTAAGAGAATATCCGGTAGGATTATGCGCCGGTGTATTTAATATGATGAGCACTCCATCCTGATTTTTCAGGAGCTCGGTCAATTTGTTCTCAAAAGAGCTCCCGTTAAATCCGCCCTTTTCATCAAAGAGCTTAAATGTTTCAATGCTTCTGCCTATTTCGCCGGCGATAGTATTATAGGGCGCCCAGTGCCAATCGCTTGTAAGGACTTTATCCCCCAAAGATGTATAATTTGCTACGGCATTTCGCAGCGCTCCCGCCCCGCCCGGTGTTGCGACCGCTTCCGTATCATACTTGGGTTCATAGTTTTTGAAAGCCGCTTTTTTTACCGCATCCAAAAATTCGGGTGTACCGCCGATCGGCGCATATCCCGCGAAGCTTTCAGGATTCAATGTATGTAAAACATCTACAACTGAAGATAACACGATAAGTTCCCCCTCATCATTCAGAAGAGAACCTATGGTAGCAAGTATAATGCTGTCTTTGCCTCGCTCGGCCATCATTTTTCTCGCGGCAGCGGTAATGCCGAAGATTTTATCTTCTTTTGGAATATCGCGTCCGTTTTGTCTTGCAAAAATATAATCCGTCACGGCAACATCTCCTTTGTCTTTTCCAATCTTATCAGATTTATCGGCTTGTTAAATCGTTTGAATTTTGCTTCATACTCGGTGAGTGAACGCCCCCATGCGTGCTCGGAATTGTGTAAATCCCTTTCAAGTATCGCTATCTCGTAACCGCACTCCGAAGACATGTCCGCCATGATCTGTGCGCTGTATTCGAAGAACGCCGCATCGTCCGTTTTGAATTCAAGAAATCCTCCGACAGGCAATACGCTCATATATTGCTTTAAGAATTTAGGATTGGTTAATCTCCGTTTTTCATGTCGCGCTTTCGGCCATGGATCGCTAAAATTGAGATATATGCCGCGCAGTTCCCCATGCTTGAACACATCTCGCAAATCGTCTATATATTTATCCATCACGAGTATATTATCAGGAGCTTTGGGGATTTCCGCATTAAGAAGCTTTTCCAAATCGCCGTCGCTTATTTTGC
>CAUUCX010000151.1:0-2859 GCA_963543615.1 uncultured Eubacteriales bacterium
GCTCGTTTCATCACACAATTTGCGGGAAATGGAGGGCATTTGCGATTCAATCGGCATTTTATCAGGGGGAAAAATGATTTTGGAACGCGATTTGGATGAATTGAAAACGGATATTCACAAAGTGCAGGTGGCATATAAGGATAGAAATCAAAGTGTATATGACGGTGTGAATATACTTCACAAGGAATCTCGCGGTGCAGTTGATTTGTTGATTATAAAGGATAAAAAGGAATTGGTGATTGAAAAATTGAAAGCGGGAAACCCGTTGATTTTTGATATCTTGCCGCTTACATTGGAGGAGATTTTTATTTATGAGTTGGGAGGTGAAAGCAATGAGATACAAAGCATCATATTGTAGAATCGCGCCGTCAATTTTTATTGAAAATCTCAGAAGATTCTGGTACATACCTACCATTGCATTTATCTTTATGTTCTTGCAAACGGTATTGCCTATAGTTATGATCGGTAGTAAAAATTTTCTCGGCAGTTACTTGGAGCTTATGTTTTGGAATAAACATCCGGGGCTTTGGGGCATAAACCTGATTTTGCCGATTGCGAGTGCTCTTGGGATTTTCAGGTATCTACATACCGTATCGGGAACGGCATATATTAACGCAGTGCCATTTTCAAGAGATCGCCTGTTCAATACAAATCTTTTGACAGGCTGGCTTATTTCAATAGCTCCGACTTTGCTGCTCGGTGGAATATTGTTGATTATGTCAAGACCGGTTATGTCTGTTTTCACCGGAGAATGGGATTACAGCGGCGAGATTCCGGCGAAGGTGGCAATAAATGTCTTCGCGCCGCAAGTCATATGTGCATGGATGGGTGTGTCGATTCTTACAATCACATTTATATATGCAATTTCCGTATTTGCCGGAGTGGTCACGGGGACAACGGTTCATCACTTGATCGGTTCTGTAGGATTTAATTTCCTCGTTCCGGCTGCGGTCTTGACATTTGCGGGCTACAGTGAGAAATATTTGAGCGGCTACGCTTTCAATGAAAGTCAGTTGCTTTCATTTTCACCTTGGCTTTATGCGGTTGGCAAAAATACATTAGGGGTAAAAGATCTAATCATTTATATTGTCGTAACTGTTGCGATATTGCTACTTTGTTATTGGCTATATAAAATGAGGCATATGGAAAGAGCCGGTGACGGAGTGGCTTTCGGTTTTATGCTGCCGTTTATATCATATATTTTCGCGTTCTTCGGCATGAGCGGGATGGGCTTTTATCTGGAACAGATCGGCGAATCGGAGATATATTTCTATGTAGGTCTGATTTTAGGCGCATTGCTGTTCTTCGTCATTGCGAGAATGATTCTTCTCAAGACTGCACGTGTGTTTGATAAGCGCTTGCTGAAGAATCTGTTGATTTATGCGGTAGTTGCTGTCTTGTTTGTAAGTTTATTCACTATGGATTGGTTCGGATACGAGACACGGATCCCGAAACTCTCGAGCATTAGTAGTGCTCAATTAAAGATTGACAATAATAGTGACGAATACAGCAACAGATTTTCTCCGCAATTTTTCAAATTATCTGAAAAGAAAGTTGGCGACAATCCTAAATACGAGCTCGATTCACTCGCGGAATTTGTATTGTCCGATCCGGAGAACATAAAGGAAATCAGCGAACTGCACAGGAATCTTCTTGCAAATGTATCTCCGCATTACAATGAAGATGAGGGGTTGGTGCGTTTGACATATAATATACAGGACGGTCGCAAGATGCAACGTCGATATGAATGTGTATCTATGAGGAAACTGCTGAATGACAAGCGGATCCGAAAAATTTATACATCCAAGGAGTTTAAGCGTCAGTATTCTTTATACAATCTGGCATATCCTGTAGAATCCGTATATATTTGGGGTTATGGTCTTGTAAGCGAGCCTGAGAAAGTAAGGGGATTGATTGCGGCGATGGAAGAAGATTTTCAGAATTCAAAATCGGCGGATACTATTTTGAGTGCAGGCGGTATAAAGCTTTACATGCAATTCAAGCCCGGCTCGGATGGTGTGATGTATGAGCCTATGAGTATCGCTGTTGATGAATCGGGTAAGGCTACTAAAGCATGGCTTCAATCAAACGGTGTAAGTATTGAAGATATCGATACAAAAAACATTAAATCTATAAAAATTTGCCATGCAGGCAAAATTGTTGTAAGTAAGTCAAAATATGTACTTGATCATATTGCCAATTACAATTACTACTATACAGTTCCGGAAGTCGACGAATTTTGGGATGAATCCCAATTGTATAGATGTGTAATTGAAATGAAGAGCGGGAAAACACATACTCTTTTATACGAGCCGCAAAATCTCCCGTGGGCGATTGAGGAAGAATTTGACGGAAAAGAAGGATTAAAGGATTGAAATTCCTCCCGGATTGCAAATACCGGATTGCAATATGAAAAAAACTTTACTGAATAGGGAATGCGCAAGGCAGGCACTCGCATGAGTGGCTGCCTTGCGTTTTGTTCGCCGCATATTAAAAAAGAGCCTATTCTCAAGAATAAACTCCATGATTTCACTTACAGATTATCTGCGTTAATATAAACGGATGATTGAAAATGCCCGTCCTTATCCTCAAACCTCGCATTTCCACCGTATTTCTCCGCAACGGACTGCACGGAAGAAAGACCGATGCCGAACCCCTCTCTTTTTGTTGAGCGAAATCTGCCGTCCTCAGAGAGAAAGTTCCCGTCATAAGAGTTGTCCATGGTGATAATAAGCATATCATAGCTTACATCACTGCTAATTCTTATAAATCTTTTCTCTTTATCTATTTTCAGGCAGGCTTCGATTGCATTTTCAAGCAGATTTCCGAAAATGATTGCAAGGTCGCTGTTGAGAGATG
>CAUUCX010000152.1:0-2776 GCA_963543615.1 uncultured Eubacteriales bacterium
TGTCCGTCGGCTCGGAAGATTCCCGTATCCGCGAGGATACAGCTTTATCCGCCTTTTTATCCTCCGATTTGATATTTGCTTCTGCTTTCACATTCTTCTTCTCCGGCTTTGATGTGACTTTTTTAGCCGGCTTCTCACTCGCAGCAGCCTTTTCCTTCTGAACCGTTTTCGCCTTTTCAGATGCGGCTTTAACTTCGGCTTTTTCATTTTCCTGCGGATGAGGTGTTTGTTTCTCTGATTTCTTTTCTTTTGCCCCCATCATTTCTTTAGGAATTTCAACTGTTTCCTTGCCTTTTTCAGCATCTATATTTACACGGAATACGCGACGTTTAGGAGCTTCTTCTTGCAACTTTTCGATGGTTACCGCGGAATCATCAGGCTTGGAAATCTTATCTGTTTTTACGGTCTTCATAGATTTATCCGCCTTATGATCTTCTTTGTCGGAGGATTTTGCGGAAGTTACAGGGGTAACCGCCGCTGCCTGAACCACTACACGCGGAGTGTCTTCAACATTTTTCTTCACGCTTTTGGGTTGAACTTTAACGATGGTCGTTTCACCGTCTTTCATCCCCTTTGCGTTTTGGATTTTGGCGACAATATCATCATCAAGCGCACTCATGTGGCTCGTCACCGACACTCCCATCTGATTCAGTTTTTCTATTATCTCTTTGCTCGTAAGGTCTAATTCCTTAGCTAATTCATATACTTTTTTAGCCATTTGAGCACCATCCTTTCTACTCCGCTCCAATATTTCCATGCGATCCGCCCGATATTCGCACCGTATTTACGCCTGTTCGTGCGACAATTCATTACATATCGCGATTGCCAAATTCGGTTCCGTGACACCTATGATCCCGACTCCGTTCATGCCTATCGCCGCCGAAAGTTCTTCTGTCATGCCTGCCGAAAAGCACGGAACACCGGCACTGCTTGCGGCGAACTGTAATTTCTTCCCGGTGTTTTCCGATATATCCGCTGCAATCAATATAACACCTATGCTGCGAGGCTTATGTTTAAGGCGATCAAGTAATGTTTTTTGTCCGATAACCGTCTTGCCCGCTTTGCGCGCAAGTCCCAAATATTTCAAATAGTTTTTCATATCACGACCTGCGCATTTCTCCTGTAATTACAGTCCGTTCAACTTTTCCTCTACGGATTGCAAATCCTCCGGCTTGATTTCCCGTTTTAGACTGCGCTGTATGCCTTTGCGTTTATATGCATTCACAAGGCAATCGCGGTTCTTGCAGAGATACACACCTCTGCCGTTCGCTCTGCCGCTCTGATCCAGGCTCAATTTTCCCTCATAATGAACGAGTCTTATCAATTCATTTTTAGGCTTTGACATGCCGCAGCCCACACAACGTCTCATCGGGAGTCTGTTCATTATGCTTCGGCTCCCTCGATTTCATCATTCGTTTCGATATCGGTCTGAATTTCCGAAGACTCCGCAAACTCCGCTTCCTCATTCTCGCAATCCTCATCGCCGTAATACTGCGTATGACTCTTTATATCTATTTTCCAGCCCGAAACCTTGGCGGCAAGTCTTACATTTTGTCCTTCTTTTCCTATTGCGAGGGAAAGCTGATAATCCGGAACTATTGCGATTGCAGCTTTCTCATCGCTTATGAGTACAACCTTTTCCACCTTTGCGGGTCTTAAAACATTTGCAATAAGCTCGACCGGATCTTCGCTCCACTCGATTATATCTATTCTTTCATCAAAGAGTTCATTTCCGATATTCTGCACTCGCATACCGCGTGAACCCACACATGCGCCGAGCGGGTCGATTCCCTCCTCCACGGCGGCTACCGCAATTTTGGTGCGTGAACCCGCTTCACGAGCGATGCCCTTTATCTCAACAAGTCCATCGGCTATTTCAGGGACTTCAAACTCAAAGAGCTTTTTCACAAGCCCCGGGTGCGAACGCGAAAGATATACCTGCGGACCTTTATTCGTTTTCTTTACATCCATTATATATACCTTGAGCTTATTGTTTACCACATATCGTTCACCCGGCGACTGTTCGTTCATAGGCAAAATGCCCTCCGCTTTTCCGAGGTTTAAAAATACCACGCCGCGCCTGATTCGCTGAATATTTCCTGTAACGATTTCACCTTGACGGGTGCTGAAATCATCAAATACCATGTTGCGCTCAACCTCACGCAATCTCTGCACCACAACCTGCTTTGCAGTTTGTGCGGCAATACGCCCGAAGCTTTCAGGAGTAACACTGTACTCGAGTATATCGCCCAGTTGAAGTTCCGAATTGATATCCTTTGCTTCCTCAAGAGAAACCTGTGATGCCGGATCGGTCACTTCCTCAACAACCTCTTTTTGTTTCATAACCTCAAACTCGCCCTTTTCCGAATCAAGATAAACCCTGATATTCTGCGACGGGTCATATTCTTTCTTATACGCCGAAACCAATGCCGATTCCATTGCTTCAATCAGGACATCTTTTGAAATACCTCTTTCTTTTTCAAGATCATCAAGTGCATCAAGAAATTCTGTATTAACATCACTCATATTACATTCCCTCTTTTCAAATCAAATATTAAAAAACCGGAACAAGCTTTACTTTCGCCATGTCCTCATAATCAAAATCAAACTCTTTAATATCCTTGTCAAACATTGCAAGCACATGTACTCCCCGGCTGCTTGAGTCGAGCAATTTCGCGGCAAATTGTTTTTGTCCGTTTATCGGCTTGTAAAGACTTATATCTATTTCACAGCCGACAAAACGCTTGAAATCCTCCGGTTCATACAGTTGTCTGTC
>CAUUCX010000153.1:0-2764 GCA_963543615.1 uncultured Eubacteriales bacterium
GAGCTGAATGAGCGTTTGAATTTATTCAGAACTAAATATCGAAATCTTTTGGAGGTTGAGCTTGAGCGATTTGATTCGTTCAGTGCCGAGTTGTTTAAGGAGTTTAAGTTAGACGATCTTAAAGAGGAAGCGAAAAAGATGCCCGCCGCTCGGAGCATAAGTGATACGAAAATGGTTAAAACCTCGGATATATTCGGAGATGCGGCTAAAGATGTTTCGGGGCGAAATACGATTATATTTAAGCAGAAGATATAGCTTTCGTTGTGGGAGTGGAAAAATCCGATATGGCATCTTGCAGGAAAAATAAAATAATTTTTGGGATTTGTACGGCAGCTATAATTCTGCTCGACAGATTCAGCAAGATTTTGGTCGATGCATATATGAATCTTGGAGATTCGTATGGAGTCATCGACAATTTTTTTAGCATTCATTATGTTGCAAATACGGGGGTTGCTTTCAGTAATTTTCAAGGAAGTCGTATTGTCACAATCCTCATGCCCGTTTTTATCGCAGTGCTCATCACCGGATTTGTCTTTCTTCGCGCCTCCGGAATCTCGATTGCGAGTGCAGCGACATTAGGAATGATTGTCGGCGGCGGTATTGCCAATCTGGCTGATCGCTTTATTTATGGATATGTTATTGATTTCTTTTCATTCGGGAGTTTTGCGATATTCAATATTGCGGATGTGGGGATAACGCTCGGATGTGTTTTTTTGATGTTGATTGTAATCTTTGAAAAGGAGCGAAAATAGGATTCCGAAATGCATTTTACGGTAAATGATAAAATCGCGGATAATCGCATAGACATCGCACTCAAAACACATCTCGATGAGGCGGGATTTGTTTTGTCGCGCAGCAATATACAGCGCATGATAAACTCCGGTCGCGTTGAAGTCAACGGAATTTCCTGCATACAGAAAAAATATAGACTTGCATTGAATGACAGCGTGTATATCCCGGATGATATGCTGCATGATGACAAATGCAGCCGGTCTTCAAGTGATATGGTCGTCCGACCGGAGAACCTCCCGATTGATATAGTGTATGAGGATGAATATTTGCTTATTTGTGACAAGCCGCAAGGGATGCCCGTATATCCGCCCCGCCCCGGAGTTTCGGGAACTTTAGCAAATGCATTGCTTTTTCATTATGGCGAGCTTTCGGATTTTGCCGGTGCGGACAGACCCGGCATAGTGCATCGTTTGGATTCGGATACCGGCGGACTGATTGTAATCGCAAGGGATAATGCAACGCATAAAAAGCTTTCGGAAGCTTTTTCCGGAAAAGCGGTTCAGCGAGTTTACCGAGCCGTCGTCTTTGGGAGCTTGAATTTGGATATAGGTGAAGAAAAGCTTGTCGATGCACCTATTGCGCGCAATCCGGCGGACAGGTTGAAGCGGATCGTCTCATATGATGCTCCGGATGCGCGTGAGGCACAGACAAAATTAAAGCTGCTCGGCGATTACGGGGCTTATTCTTATGTGGAGTGTGAACTCGTGACAGGCAGAACACATCAGATAAGAGTGCATATGGCATATCTCAATCATCCCGTTGTAGGGGATAGGCTGTACGCGGGGGGATTTGCTCCCGCATTGACTCGCAGCGGCAAACGAATAAATGTACCCGGTCTTTTGCTGCATTCGCACAAAATCGCCTTTGAGCACCCGCATACGGGGGAATTTATGGAATTTGTAAGGGGTGAGCCGGAGGACTTTTGCCGAGTGTTAGCCTCCATAATGCAATAAAAAAAGATGTAATAAAAACAGGTCTGCATTTTTGCATTTCGGCAACACAAAAATGCAGATTGTCATACATCAGTTTTGCAAAGATATTACTCCCAACTTTCGGATTCTTTCTCTTCAGAATCGCTGAAATCATGAGTTTTGATATACGTTACACATGACTCACACAGATTAAATCCTTTGTATGTTTTCCCGGAGTTCGGTTCACTCCCATTGCAGATTTCGCCACATAATACACATTCTTTTTCCAAAATATTCTCCCCCTTTGTAATGGTGTTTTTTGTGATACATGACAAATTGTCCCTGTTTTGATTTCATGATAATCAAGGATATAATACAAATCAAGGCAAATGTATAAATGTAGCAGTTAGTTGTATTAAATTTCAATTTTAATGTATTTTTCAGAAAAATCAGAGGCAAAAAAAATCGCCTCTTTTTCCCTTATCCGCGTCAAGCCCCCGCTAAAACTATTTGTTGAGTTTTGCGGCGGTTTTCCTCGCGAAGCTGCGGGTGGAGAGCCGCGACAGAATGTTGAATCCGTGTGTGACTTTGCCGTGATATACAACGGCTTTGCCTTTCATTGTTGCAGCGTATCCCAATCTTGCAACATTTTTAGGATTCGCTGCACCGAAAGACTTGAACATCTTCGCCTGTTCCAACCCTGCATTTTTTTCGAATGATGTTTTCGTGGGACCGGGGCAAAGTGCGGTAACCGTAATTCCGAACGGTTTAAGTTCTTCATGCAGTGCTTCACTGAAAGACAGTACAAAAGCTTTAGTTGCATAATAGTCCGCCATGTAAGGTCCACCCGAAAAAGCAGCGGCAGATGCTATATTGAGAATCTTGCCATAAGCCTTTTCTTTCATGATATTCCCATATAAATAGCTCAGGTACATCAATGTTGTAATATTCAAGTCCACCATGTTTTTTTGTACGAACCAGTCGGCATCAAGATAATCACCCGAGTATCCGAATCCCGCATTGTTGATCAATATGTCAACAAGCAAATTTTGTGATTGAGT
>CAUUCX010000154.1:0-2718 GCA_963543615.1 uncultured Eubacteriales bacterium
AGATGGGAATTAAACTTGCAACACTGGTTTGCAACTCATTGTTAAAGGATGCACGCCTTATTACGGGTGAAAAAGGACTGGATAAAGATGTTGACGGCGTGAGCGTTTATGATGCGCCGATTATGAGTGAAGAAGAAGCGGATAAGCTTTTGGAAAAGCGCATTTTGTATTTCACAACGCTCGATCAGCATCGCGGGCACCCGGATCGCGTGCTTCAATTCATAAAGCAGCTTGCGGCGGCGGATTGTGCCGGACTTTGTATAACAGATAAGAATGCGAATCTGATAGATGGTGATGTTCTGAATTTTATGACTGCAAATGATATCCCCCTGTTTGAATTCGATGAAAAACTTTCATACAGCGCCATCATGCAGGATCTCTCCATCATGCTGTATTTTGATGATATTCACCTTGCCAATTCGCGTAAGATCGAACGCATTATTCATGCGAAGCTTTCTCATCATGAGCTTTCCATGACCTTGGAGTCTATCAATTCCAAAATGCAAAAATATATATGCGTGATGAGCCTTGAAGATCCCGGCTATGATATGAGCTTTGAGCTGGTTATGTCCGATTTCATTCTTGCAAATCGCGAATACTCATATGTACGCATGAACGATTTGATCATATATATCATAAGCGATAATGCGCCTGAAAGGGTGTTTGAGAAAGTTGATGAAATTAAGCGGATAGTGAATGTGCATCTGAACGAGCCGTATATCGGCGTGAGCACTGTTTGCGAACGCCTGAATATTGAAAAAGCCGTGAGGGAGGCGCGCATGGCGCATGGCATAGGCAAGAAACTGGGAGATAAATGCGTTTATTATGACAAGGCTTCGGAAATTCCGCTGCTGATCATGCTCAGGGATACGGTTGAATTGCGCGAGTTCTATGATGCCGTTCGCGATATTATCACGCAAGATGAGGGAGATAATCGCAAAGAGCTTATCATGTGCATTGAGGAATATTTAAGCGCCGGCGGCAATTTTGCGAATGCGGCGAGGAAGCTGTATCTTCATGAAAACACCATTCGTTATCGCATAAATAAGGTTAAAAATCTGCTCGGTTATGAGGAGGATCCGGTGAAATTTCATCAGGTAATCTCGACTTTTATCGAGGCGGGAAAGATTTTAGGCGAAAATTGACGAAAGTCGAATAATGGGAAATTAAAACTTCAGTATTAACAGAGCAAAGGAGAAGATCTATGCTACTGGCATTCGATGTGGGGAACACCAATATAGCAATCGGAGTATTCAAAGACGGTATTTTAATAAACAACTGGCGCATGCAGATGGACAGTCAGAAGTCGGCAGATGAATATGGAATGCTGCTCAATCAGTTGTTTGCATATGAGGGGCTGAAAACGACGGATATCGACGATGTGATCATTTCAACAGTTGTGCCGTCGCTCGTTTACACGCTCAGGCATTTAGCTGTCAAGTATTTTAACAGGCGACCTATAATAATCGAGCCGGGAATAAAAACGGGATTGCTCATAAAATATGACAATCCTAAACAGTTAGGTGCGGATAGAATTGTAAATGCGGTGGCTGCGTATCACAAATACGGCGGTGCGGTGATTATTGTCGATTTCGGAACAGCAACCACTTTCTGTGCGGTCACTCCGAAAGCGGAGTATCTCGGCGGAACCATCGCCCCGGGTCTAAAGATTTCGCTTGAAGCGCTCGTGGAAAAAACGGCGAAACTCCCAAAGGTTGAGCTCAATGATCCGGAACATGTTATATGCAGAAATACCATAGACAGCATGAAGTCGGGTTTGGTGTACGGTCACATGGGGATGGTCGAGTTGATGGTAAGGAAGATGAGGGAGGAAATGCTTGCGTATTGCGGCGATACTCCCATCAAAGTGATTGCAACGGGCGGGCTTGCAAATTTAATTGCCGACGGCACGGCATGTATTGATATTGTGGATAAAATGCTTACATTGGACGGTCTGCAAATTATATACGAAAAGAATAAAAAGTTGGGCAAGAGATCCGTTACGCCGGATGAGAAAGCGAGTCTTTGCGGTGAAGATGTGCGGTAGCTCGGCGGGGGAAAATATTGAAAAAAGAGCGATAAAGATCGGTGATGTTGAGTTGGCATCACCGTTTGTGCTTGCACCGCTTGCAGGGGTGACCGATTTGACTATGCGGGCGATATGCCGCGGCATGGGTGCAGCGCTCACATGCACCGAAATGGTCAGTATAAACGGCTTGAGGTATGGTGATAAAAAAACTCAAGTTCTGCTCGCCATGGAGGATTGTGCGGGGCCTAAAGCGGTGCAGCTCTTCGGCTCGGAGCCTGCGGTTCTTGCCGAGGCATGTGAAAAAATAGAGTATTTATCTAATGATATAGTGGATTTGAATCTCGGCTGTCCGGTTCCCAAGGTTGTAAAGAACGGAGATGGAGCGGCATTGCTCAAGAAGCCGCATTTGGTGTATGATTTGATAAGGGCGATGGTCGGGGCGACGGTTAAGCCGGTAACCGCAAAAATTCGGATAGGCTGGGATGAGAATTCCATAAATGCGGTTGAAATCGCGAAAATGATCGAGGCTGCGGGGGCTGCGGCGATAACCGTGCACGGCAGAACCCGCAAGCAAATGTATAGCGGAGTCTGTAATAGGGAAGAAATAAGGAAAGTTAAGGAAGCGGTCGGGATCCCGGTGATAGGCAACGGCGATGTGTTCAGCGCGCCGGACGCCCTCGGGCTCATGA
>CAUUCX010000155.1:0-2691 GCA_963543615.1 uncultured Eubacteriales bacterium
GGTGAAAGCCGATTTGCTTGCGGAGCTTGAAAAGATTGCAAAAGTTGGCGGAGCGGCTGATAATCTGTATTCCAGCAGGCGATTCAACCGGATATTGATAAATGCGGAAAAAGAAGCACGGGCATTTACCGATGAATATTTGAGTGTAGAGCATTTATTCCTCGCAATATTGGATGAGAAAAACGGTGCGGGCGGGATTTTGAAAAAGCACGGTGTGGACAGAACGCGTTTTATGGAAAGCCTCGCAAATGTGCGCGGCAATCAGCGAATCACAAGTGAAAACCCGGAGGATAATTATGATGCGCTTAACAAGTACGGTGTCGATTTGGTTGAAAAGGCGCGTGACGGCAAGCTTGATCCCGTTATCGGGCGCGATGCGGAGATAAGACATGCCATCAGAATACTCTCACGCAGGACGAAGAACAATCCGGTCTTGATCGGTGAGCCGGGAGTAGGTAAGACCGCCGTGGTGGAGGGGCTCGCACAGAGAATATTGAAAGGCGATGTTCCCGAGGGACTAAAGGATAAGACGATATATGCTTTGGATATGGGTTCACTTATCGCGGGTGCAAAATACAGGGGCGAATTTGAAGAAAGATTGAAAACGGTGCTTACGGAGGTTGAAAAATCCGAGGGGCGAATCATATTGTTTATAGATGAGATTCATAATATTGTCGGTGCCGGTAAGACCGAAGGCTCGATGGATGCCGGCAATATGCTTAAGCCGAAACTTGCCAGAGGAGAACTGCATTGCATCGGTGCAACGACATTGGACGAGTATAGAAAATATATAGAAAAGGATTCCGCGCTTGAGCGGCGTTTCCAAACGGTGTTTGTGGATCAGCCCACGGTTGAGGATACTATATCAATACTGCGCGGACTCAAAGAGCGATTTGAAATACACCATGGAGTCAGAATTACGGATTCCGCGCTTATTTCATGCGCGGTATTGTCCGACAGGTATATAAGCGACAGATTTTTGCCGGATAAGGCGATAGATCTGATGGACGAGGCGGCATCGAAGATAAGGATTGAAGTGGACAGTATGCCTGCGGAGCTTGATGAGATTTCCAGAAAAATAATGCAGCTTGAAATAGAGCGCGAGGCGCTAAAAAAAGAAGACGACGAGGCATCGCGAAAAAGGCTTGAAAATATTGAGCGGGAACTCGCAGAGCTCGGGGAAAAATCAAAAATAATGCGAGCGCAGTGGGAGCAGGAAAAAGGCTCAATTACCGAATTGAAATCCCTAAAAGAGCGCATTGAAGAAACAAAAAATGAAATTGAAGATGCCGAACGCTCATATGATTTGGAAAAATTGGCGAAGCTCAAATACGGCGTTCTTCCGGAACTCGAGCAGAAACTGCAAAGAGCACTGGAGATTCAAAAAGACGGTGAGGAGAGCAGGCTGCTTCGCGAGGAAGTAACCGAGGAGCAGATAGCGGAGGTCGTGTCGGAATGGACCGGTATCCCTGTCAGCAAGTTAGTGGAAACGGAGCGGGAAAAACTCCTGAAATTGCCCGAGATTCTTCATAAGCGCGTAATCGGACAGGATGATGCGGTAAAAGCGGTTTCAGATGCGGTTCTCAGGGCGCGAGCAGGTCTGAAAGATGAAAAAAGACCGGTGGGCTCATTCATATTTCTGGGACCTACCGGAGTGGGGAAAACAGAGCTGGCAAAAGCACTTTCCGAAGCACTTTTTGATTCCGAGCGGAATCTGATAAGAATAGATATGTCCGAATATATGGAGAAGCATGCGGTGTCAAGATTGGTAGGCGCTCCTCCGGGATATGTGGGTTATGATGATGGCGGTCAGCTCACGGAAGCTGTGCGAAGAAGACCGTACAGCGTGATACTTTTTGATGAAATAGAAAAAGCGCATCACGATGTGTTTAATATACTGCTGCAACTTTTAGACGACGGCAGGCTTACCGATAATCAAGGCAGAACCGTAGATTTTAAGAATACCATAGTGATCATGACTTCCAATATCGGCAGCAATTATCTCATCGACAGCATAAAACAGGATGGCAGCATTGAGCCGGCGGTAAAGAACAGAGTTGAGGAAGAACTCAAAAGCAATTTCAGACCTGAATTTATTAACAGGATTGATGATATAGTTGTGTTCTCGCCGCTTACATCTTCTCAGATAGGTAGGATAATCGACATTTCATTGAACGATATCAGAGAAAGGCTTGGCGAACGCGGAATAGATATCAATCTTTCATATGCTGCGAAAGAATTGATACAGCGTGAGGCATATACTCCCGCATATGGTGCAAGACCGATCAAGAGATATCTGCAGCGGCATATTGAGACGAAAATAGCGGAGATGATAGTGCGCGGGGAAGTTATGGACGATTCCGTAATCAAAATTGATGCAGTTGACGGTGAATTGAAATTTGCAGTATAGAAAAATATAAAGCCCTTCGAACAAATGTTGGCTCGCGGTTCGTGTCGGCTCTTGAGTGTCGCCGGATAGACTTCATTCAGTCCTGATGCAACATGCACCCGCGCTCAAATAGTTCGAACAAATGTCACCCCCTGTATGTCGCCGGATAGACTTGACTGTTAAGCGCCATCCATGGGGTGCATTTGTTCTCACTCCAGCTCCCCTCGTCACACTACACGTAGCCTGTTCCTTTATTCTGCCGATCTCCCTGCGGGAGAGATTGCCTATAAGTCATTGAAAAA
>CAUUCX010000156.1:0-2685 GCA_963543615.1 uncultured Eubacteriales bacterium
GGCAGGATTTTATTCCTGCCCGGCAGGCAGGGCAATATGTTGCGCAGCAAAAAAATGCTCATGAATATTTCAGATGCGGCAGGGAAAGTCGCAGGAGAAGCGGTTACAGCTTATCCACCGGGGATTCCGATTGTTCATGCAGGTGAGCGGATAACGGAAGATATGATTGCAGGCATTAAAAAAAGCATGGATGAGGGCATAGCGACTACAGGAATATACGAAGGGAAGATATTCGTTTTTACGACAGGAGCGGACAATAAATTCGATGAGCTTAATCCCTCTTCATGCAATTCATATATCGGCAGCGGGATATCATCATTTTTACCCTCCCTTATAGCCGACACATGCGCTGCGGACGGCGAAGTAAGCGGTCTTAAAATTGCCATTGTTACAGAGGAAAATGTTGCAAGCCTATATGGAGAAGTTCCGATTCAGGCATTGAAAGAAGCCGGATTTAAGACATACAGCTTTTCCGCGCCCACAGGAGATCAGGCAAAGAGCATAGAGACATACAGCCACCTCGTTGATTTTTTGGTCGAGAACGATTTTTCCAAAACTGATGTTTTGCTCGGTTTCGGCGGCGGGGCGGTCGGCGATTTGACCGGATTCACGGCATCCACATATATGCGCGGCATTAAATATGCGCATATGCCTACCACTTTACTCGCCGCTGTTGATGCGGCAATAGGCGGCAAAACCGGAATCAACCTGCCATCCGGGAAAAACCTGATAGGTACATTTTCAAATCCTGAATTCATGCTGTGCGATGTGGATTTTTTCAAAAGTCTGCCGCATTCCGAATTTCTTTCGGGTGTAGGCGAGCTCTTGAAATATGCATTACTCGACGGCGGTTTTCTTGAGTCAATATTCTTTTCGAGCGATGCGGGAAAAGCGGGCAATATGCCTCGCACAGAAGAGATCATAGAAGCGATCACCGCAGATTACGAGCATGTAATATATGAAGCCTTGAGAATAAAAAATGAGTACGTTTCCGCGGATATCGGCGATTCGGGAATTCGTAAAAAGCTGAATTTCGGGCACACGGTGGGACATGCGATTGAAAAATGCAGTGATTTTACCGTGCCGCATGGACTTGCCATCGCGACCGGCATGGTTATGGAGCTTAGAGCGGCATACCATCTCGGATTTCAGGGAATAATGAAAGCCGATGAAATCAAAAGAGTGGAAACTCTGCTTGAAGCGCTCGGAATCCCGAAAGACTGCGATTACTGCATTGCAGAACTGCATAAAGCCGCGTTGCACGACAAAAAAATACGCGGCGGTATGATAAGTCTGCCGATACTTTCCGCCATAGGCGAGAGCCGGCTCATACAGTTCGATATAGGAAGATTACAGCAGTATTTTTCAGCGGCGAAAAAACCGCTTTCAGATTAACAACAGTTTATATTTTTTAAGTTGACTTTAAAAATTTGTTAAGATAAATTAAAGGGTAATTGTGGAATGAAAGTAAAACGGGGGCTCTTTTAGGAAAGTATAATCAGAGAGGGCTCTGCTAAAAAAAATGGGGGGGAGATTTAGTGAAAATTAAAAGAAAATTTATAATTGCGATGGCTTGCATCGTTAGTTTAGTAATGTGTAATGTTTTGGACTTTGCTAACGTTAATTTGAAGTCATATGCAGTTGCGGCTGCGTTTAAGATAACGTATGATGCAAATGGCGGTGTAAATCCGCCTGAACCTCAAAGACACATTCTGGATGGTACGGTTGTCCTGTTAAAAGATAAAGAGGGGATGACGAAGCCAGGTTTTAAGTTTGACGGATGGACTCGGGACCGGCATAATACAGGTAAAGTATACAGACCTCATGAAAAATTTAAAATGCCGCGTGAAGATGTCACGTTTTATGCAAAATGGATGCCGCCTTCAGCCCCCGGGACAGGAGGAATGAGCGTTATAAAATATACCAAAAAGTATCAAACCGATACTTGGCAACAAGATACTTGGATGGCAAAAGACGGCGACGACATTTTATACAAGATTGAGATATATAATAACGGATCAAAAAAACTTACAGATATAGAAGTTGACGATAAAATGTTACTGGGTGGGGGTTCTGAGGAAGTTCCGGAAGAAAATTATTCCGAATTTGATATAGATCCCACATCTACAGTCAGTGTCGGCAAGGTACAAAAGGTTGATAAAAGAAAACTTAGGATTGCAAGTATGGAGCCCGGCGAAGTGTTACGGCTCACATATTCTGTTGAAATACCTACAGTCGGAGGTTCAGGGCAGAGGATATGGACCAATACGGTTACGGCAACGGATGAAAACGGTATCACGGATAAAGATTCATGTAGAGTTTATGCCGAACCCAAACCGCCTAAGAGGCTTAAAATCAGGAAAGTAGGGGATCGAACGACTGTTAAAGCCGGAGATATAGTGACATATACAGTTACAGTAAAAAATAACGGATTGCAAAATCTTGTCGGTGTGAATATAACGGACGATTTGGCGGGAATCCCTGCAGGAAATGTTGTGGACTTCAAGCTTGATACGTCGTCAACGGTAGATCAGAGCCCGGGAAATGTCACAATCAAAGCGGATAAAACCGGAGCAAATATAAAGGAATTCCAAAAAGATAAAATAGCCAGGTTTATATATAAGATTAAGATACCGGATGATGCAATTGAGAATCAGACGTTTAGAAATAGCGTTCAGGCTGTAG
>CAUUCX010000157.1:0-2598 GCA_963543615.1 uncultured Eubacteriales bacterium
CTGCTGCGCCTGACTGCTCATTGTGGTATAAATCTGCAATCCGCCGCTGTAAACCCTCTGAGTTGCTTCCTGCTCGCTTTCATTGTACTCTGCCATCAAATCCTTGATGACTTCCTGTATTACATAATCGGAGAAATATGCCGATTCTCCCATGAAATTTGTGAGATTCGGTACGATATGCGATTTCAAATCATCTGCAAGCGCCTGCTCCATTTCCGATTTTTCGATAAGTCCGTAATCGTACATATTCTTTAGAGTGCGTTCACGCCTGTTTTTTGAAGCTTCTCCATTATATACATATGTAAAATCCCCATCACGCTTGAGAATGTTCTCATTGTCCTCGAGAACATCTGCGGTATAAAAACGCTTAACCAACGCGAATGTGTTCGGAGATTTCGGCAGCGATGCGAGTGCCGCGCATTCCGTCAAATCAAGCTCACCCACATCCTTGGAAAAATAGCCCTGCGAAGCTGCCTGTACGCCAAAAGCATTGAAGCCGAGCGAAATAGTGTTCAGATAAGCCTCAATTATTTCCTCTTTGCTGAGCTTGCGCTCCAAAATAACGGTGTAATACGCCTCCGTGATTTTACGCTTGAGGGTTCGCTTGCTCATATCATCACGCAAATAGAGATTTCTGGCAAGCTGTTGAGTGATCGTACTCGTTCCCCCGAGCCTCTCACCATGAACAATCGTATCCTTTACCGCGCCGAACATCCTTATGATATTAAATCCGTTATGTTTCCAAAAGGTCTTATCTTCTATCGCAACAACCGCATTTATCAGATCTTTCGGCATTTCTTCATATTTAACGGTTTTTCGAATCCCTGCATCAGCGCCGAAAACGGTTTCAATTTCCACCTCTTTATCATCATACAAAATCGAATTTTCCGCCAACATTGCCGATAGATTTTCAGTATCTATGCGAGGAGCTTTTATTATGACAAAAGCCGAATAAAGAATCAAAACGAGTGCCAGTGCAATAAGAGCGGAGATACCGAATTTGAAAACCTTTTTCCCCAAAACGCGATTCTTGGATTTTCGGGCGCCGACTCTTTTTCCGGTTGATTTTGTTTTATTTCCGGACATTTCCCCTCCATTTTTCAATTCAGAAAATCGTTTTCCCATATCTTTTTTCCACTCGGAAAGCCCGGAAAACCCTTTTTTTTCTTTTTGCGCATGTAAACGTGCGACCCTACCGCTAACATCGGAAAAACCATTGTCGTTCCTCTGTGATCCCTTCTCAGAAGAAGCGGAATTCGAAATGAATTCATCTTCAAATTGCTCAAAGAATTCCTCATCACTGCATCCATATTTACCATGTTCTTCATCAGAGTGAAACCTGTTTTTATCGCTCATAACAACTCACCTTTTTGTACCTTTTCACCCGTATATTATCTTCGCAATGCGCAAAAAAGTCAACATCGCCTCAAAGGCGGTAACAGATATTCGCCTTTAGTTAAACCTCATCATGTAGCCATATGAAGCCTCGGTCACGAGGGATTTCCAATCTCTGAAAGAATGTAAAAAAATCCCGAAAGACCGTTGGAATGCTAAAAGACGCCCTATCACCGATAGGTGGGTATTCTGTTTCCGCTTCTGCAGTCCGCTCATAGCGGCTTTACATAAGCTGAGAAAACGCAAATTCCCTGCGAAAAACTGTAGGTTCTTTTAAGTATTTCCAACGAGAATTCCAGGATTCAAGTGCCTAAAGCATCTTCTCAAAATTGATGAAATCCTCAGTTATAATTTTGCTGATAAATTCAATATCATTTATAATTCGATTACAAGTCAATGCTGCAATTTGTATAGACATTTTGCACATCGTCATTATCCTCGAGAACATCTATCATCTTATGCAGATTCTTTATGGAATCCTCCGCTTTCGGTGCGGATTCCATAGAGGGAACATACTCGATCGCCGACTCCGCAAGTTCATATGCCTGTGACAACGCCTCATGAACCGCATGATAATCCTCAAGTGCGGTGCGTATCTCGAAATAATCATCATGCACGATCATATCCTCCATACCCGCCTCAAGAGCCGCCTCCATCAAGTCATCTTCGGAAATATCGGATGTTTTCTCAATCAATATAACACCGTTCCTCGAGAACATGTAGGATACACAACCCGGTGTTCCCATATTTCCTCCGTATTTATCAAAAGTCGACTTCACCGCCGATGTCGTCCTGTTTTTATTATCTGTGAGAGCTTCCACTATGATCGCAACACCTTCAGGACCGTAACCCTCAAAGATCAATTCATCATATGATGCGCCCTCAAGCTCCCCGGTCCCCTTTTTAATAGCCCTGTTTATATTATCATTCGGCATGTTTATGCCTTTTGCCTTATCGATCGCAACTTTCAATGCCGCATTATACTCGGGATCACCGCCGCCTTTTGCAGCTACCGTAATCGCCCTTGCGTATTTAGTAAAAATCGCAGCTCGCTTGGAGTCCTGCGCCGCCTTTCTTCCGGCTATCGTTCCATGTCTTCCCAAAATAACCCCCCTATCCGGCAATAAACAAATCATCACATGAGCGGCACCATTTGCCGAACTCATCTGCTATTTAGATTATAATACCTTTATCACACAATTT
>CAUUCX010000158.1:0-2596 GCA_963543615.1 uncultured Eubacteriales bacterium
ATACGTGAGGGAGGAAGAACGGTAGGATCCGGAGTGGTAACCGAAATCCTCGGCTGACATCGGTCGGATTTTGCTGCATAAGATTTATACACATTTGTAAGGCCCCTCTTGAGAGAGTCGCCGCATGATTATCGGAGTTTAATTCGATTTATGCATGGCGCCCCCTCCAAGAGGGGTTGCTTTTGTGCTCAAAACCCCTTCTTTCAGCGCAAAATCCCGCTTGAGCGGCGGCTATATCTTAATTAAGAAAAACTTAAAATTGAGTTAAATAGCCTTAATTCATCACCGTTGCTATTGCAATTACATAATGGAGATGGGTATAATTTTAACAAGCAACATGGGCGCTGTCGCGGTATTCGTGCATTCGGGCGCGAATTCGCCGGCAGTATCCTTGTGAAATCATGAAAGGAGGGATGTTTTATGATTTTAGGTATGCCTGTGGTATCGGCATTTGCTTATTTGAGTTGGCCGGTAGTCTATATCGTTGCAGCAATTATCATTTATTTTAATATGGCTAAACAGGACAAAATCACGGCAGAGTATGACAAAGAGTTTACAGGAGGGATACAATCATGAGAATAGAAGTAATTGTACTGCTCGTATATTTTGTTCTGATGATTGGAATGGGCGTGTACTGGAACAGGAAAGCCCAGAAATCGGAAGACTTCCTATTGGGCGGTCGTCAGATGGGACCGTTGATTACGGCGCTGACATTGCAAACAACGGCGATGAGCGGCTATATGTTTATGGGCGGACCGTCGCTTGCGTACAATATCGGCTGGTTCGCAATTTTCTATGCGGTCGGTGATGCCGGCGGCGGAATAATCAATATCTCTTTTATGGCAAGGAGAATGAGGAGACTTTCACAGCTGCTCGACTCCATATCGCCTATAGAGTATCTCGAAAAGCGTTATAATTCAAGTAAAGTAAAAGTGGTTGCATCCATAGTATCGATTTTCGGTTTGAGCGGATATGTGCTTGCGCAGTTCCTTGCATCCGGAAAAACACTTGCGCTCCTGTTCAACTTCCCGTTTGCACCGGCTCTTATCGCGGGCGTAACGGTTATACTGATCTACACCTTCATAGGGGGCTATTTCGCAGTTGCCTGGATCGATGTAATTCAAGGAATGATCATGGTAACTTCCGTAATCGGCGTACTTATTCTTTCCATCGTTAAAGTGGGCGGTTTCACCGCGCTCAACACGAAGCTTGCGGAAATCGACCCGACCTATCTCAGCGTTTGGGGAAAAGGATTGATTTATGAAAACGGATATGGCGTAATCGCGGGAGCCGTTTTGATCTATCTGATCGGATACATAGGGCTTCCTCATGTAGTAATCAAGCATATGGCGATGGAGGGCCCGTCCACGGCGAAGCAAACATTGCTCATCGCTACAATCTGGAATCAGCTCTTCATATTCTCGCCATATATACTGGGGCTTTGCGGCATATTGTTGCTGCCGAATATCGCTGATCCTGAAATGGTTATTCCGGAACTTTCATTCCAGATGTTCCCGGGCGTAATCGCAGCGGTCGTACTTACCGCCATCATGTCGGCAATCATGTCAACCGTTGCGGCGCTGCTGCTCCTCGTAGGTACAATATTGTCCATAGATCTCTACAAGAGATGGCTCAAGCCCGATGCAACTGACAAACAGGTTGTACTTACATCCAAGATAGCTATAATCATGGTCGGAATCGTGGGTATAGTAATTGCGATCTTGCAGCCTCCGGGAATATTCAAATTGGTAATATTCGCGTTCGGCGTAATGTCCTGCGCACTGCTTCCGAGCTTCTTCTGCGCTATTTGGTGGAAGAAAGCGAATGCGACCGGTGCGGTAACTTCGATGATAGCCGGCGGCGGAATCAACTTCATATGGACCTACATGAAGCTTGAGGTGCCTACTAAAATACATCCGTATTTCATAGGCGTAATCCTTTCAAGTATCTGCATGTTCGTGTTCAGCCATTTCGGCAAGCCTACAGCACCTGAAATGTGCGACTTGATCGACAAAGCAGCGGCGAAACACATATTTGCTTCGGCCAAGCTCGAGGGCGCATCATCAAAATATCTTGCCACGGAGGGTAAAGCGGTTGCGAGCTTCATAAAGGATTCGGCTTATCTTGAAAACAGAGGTTTCGCATTGGCATAGTCATGAAAACAATTGACATAATACCTGATGTTCACACGGAAGAGAGTGCCGAACAAATCCTGCTCAATCAGGACGGCACCATTTCCGTGGAGAAGATTGACAGCGTTTACTATCCGTATCATTACATGCATTACAGGCTGGTGTGGGAAGGTAAAAGGCTGGGCAAACTTAATAAGACCGTACCGTGTCTTATCGACATGGTGCTCGGCAGAGCGGCTGTCGCGAATGGAGAACCCGTGCTTGAAACGAGAGAGGTCGATGATGAGATCATCCTCGCACCTAAAGTGAGCATGGAGGAGATTGAAAGCATAGGACATGATTTTATACTGAAACTCCACATCGCGAAAGCGAAGATGTTTCACATGCCGAAGCTGGAATTGCCGCATAGAAAAACGATATACAAAAAATTCTTCGTAGTGCACTGCACCAACGAGTACAATGAA
>CAUUCX010000159.1:0-2534 GCA_963543615.1 uncultured Eubacteriales bacterium
GGAATGTGCGAATTGTTGAGATAGAGACCACAGATGAGATGCTTAATGCCCTTGAAAGTCTGAAATCGGAGCGGTGTGATGCGATAATACACGCCGCGGCGGTGGGCGATTACGGTGCGGAATTCTCGTTTCTTTTGGAAAATTTGGCGGAGGAGCTTTACAAGGATATAAGCGCGGGGAAAATAAATTCATCAAATGATGTGCTTGCATTGCTGGAAGACGGGGAGCGCTATATGATAGACAGCAGCTCCAAAATCAGCAGCTATCAAAAGAATCTGACGGTAAAATTATGTCTTACACCTAAAATCATAGCAAGGCTAAGGGGATGGTATCCGGAAACGATGATAATCGGCTGCAAATTGCTTGAGGATGTATCAAAAGATGAACTGTTTGCGGTTGCTGAAAAGCTGTGCATAAAAAATGATGTGGATTTCATCATGGCGAATGATTTGGCTGATTTGCGAAACGGAAAAGCGGAGAGGTATTTGGTTTCGACGGCGGGATTTACAGGCAAGGTGCTGAAAAATCCCAAGGATGTGTGCGACTTTGTTATCGAGCGGATAATATAAGAAAAGGCGAATTGCTTGTCAAATTTCAAATAAATTGTGCTATAATTACTTTTATAATATCTTGTGGATTGCGGGAGATTCTTTACAGAGGAGCTTTATGGGAAAGGGAAGATTGTTTGTAATTTCAGGTCCGTCCGGGGTGGGAAAGGGAACATTGACTAAGCGCTTGCTTGAAGATGTCGATATCCGTTTTTCCGTTTCAATGACCACCAGAGAACCCAGACCCGGCGAGGTGAACGGCGAAAGTTATTACTTCGTCGGCGAAGAAGAGTTCGAAAACAGGATAAAGGAAAACGGCTTTTTAGAATATGCCGAAGTCTATGGCAGGCACTATGGCACCCCGCTTGCGGAAACGCTCGATATCATAAATTCCGGACACGATTTATTGCTCGATATAGATATTCAAGGGGCATTGCAGGTTAAGGAAAATTATCCGGACGGCGTGTTCATCTTTATTTTGCCTCCGTCGATGGCGGAGCTGCGGAAGCGCATTACGGGGCGCGGCACGGAAACGCGTGAATCACTTGAACGACGCATGGGTGAAACGCTTAAAGAGGTTTCATATGTTGAAAAATATGATTACTGCGTTGTAAACGGCGAACTTGAGGAGGCGCTCAATCGCTTAAAGGCTATTTTGGTCGCGGAGCATTCGAGGGTTTCCGAGGATATACATAAACTTATAGAGAAGTACAAGGAGGAAAAATAATGCTTTATTTATCAAAGGATGAAGTTAAAGAAAAGGCTGACAGCCGTTACACATTGGTCATTTTGGCGGCAAAGCGGGCGAGGCATTTGATTGAGGGGCTGCCCTCACTTGATTCAGATGCTACGGAAGCGGATAAGCCCGTTACCGTGGCTATCGGCGAGATTTCAAAAAATCTGATAACATACACGAGATAGGGTAGACGATTTGTTGCTGAAAGGTATGGAAGACAGCAGGGATATCTTTGACAGGACGATTAAGCTGATAGGTGAAAAAAACTTCGATGAACTCGCCGAAAAGACCGTTGCCGTTTTCGGTTTAGGCGGGGTGGGCGGATATGTTGTGGAAGCGCTCGCGCGCTCCGGAGTCGGCAAACTCGTCATTTGCGATAAGGATATTGTCGAAAAAACCGATATCAATCGCCAGATTTATGCACTTCACGGCACATTGGAACTGCCGAAAACGGCTGTTGCCGCGGAGAGGATAGCCGATATAAATCCTGAAACCTCGGTTGAATCCTTTTATCTGAATGTGGATATGGGAAGCATAGGAAATTTTGAATTTGCAGGCTGGGATTACATAGTCGATGCGATAGACGATGTGCCGGCAAAGCTTCTGATAATAAAAGCTGCCGCAGAGCGCTCGATCCCGGTGATTTCATGTATGGGAACCGGAAACAAGCTCGATCCGACCAAATTGAGCATAAACAAGATTCAAAAAACCCATACTTGCCCGTTGGCAAGAAAAATGCGCCATGAGCTTGCGAAACTCGGGATTTCGGATGTCGATGTGCTTTTTTCAAGCGAATCTCCCCTTGTGAAATCTTCGGGGAGTCCCGCGAGCATGATCTTCGTGCCGGCGGCAGCCGGACTCGTTATCGCTTCATTTGTAGTGCGGAATTTAATTGGAGGACTCGATGCGTAGAAACAGAACAATTTTGATGGTGATATTGCTCATCGCATTGATGCTCTTATTGCCTAAAGATGGGACAGGGTACTATTTCAGAGCATATGCAAAGCTGATTTTGCCGTATATCATTATCGGCGTGATTTTGTATCTTGCCATTATGATACGCAAATTGAGAAAGTCCTTTTATCAAGCGGAACATGAAACAAGCGATGAAGCGGTTTTCAAACTTGCGGAAAATTTGAACAAGACCTTTGATGTAAAGAGGGTGTTCGGTAAGGATTACATAACGGCATCGTACAGAACGATCAATGATTCCACCGAAGTCTCAATTGCAGCCTAGCAGGCGCTGTATG